>JBDRJA010000102.1:0-14032 GCA_043815345.1 Patescibacteria group bacterium
GAGAAAAATATTACAATCACCCATGCTAATGAACAAATTTGGACAATCCAAGTTGATTTTGCATCGCCTAGACTTATTCATTAGATATTCTTAATCGCTTCGCGATTATGTTTACGAAACTTCGTTTCGTAATTCAAAGAAAATTATATATTTAGTTACTGATTTTTAATGGCACCCAGCAACGAAAATCTCTTGCTGTAGCCCTAGATGATTGGCTAATTGCAGTAACGCTACCATTTCCAACTACAATGACATCACTGGAACCCATGATATTTGAAGTGTATTCCCAATTATCAATCTCATTGGTTAAGCTATTGTTGTTTACAGCAATATGCCACTCTGCCACAGTTGGCAACCTTCCCCCGTATAAATCATAACAAAATTGATTTGCTGCGTGCCAGTTTCCAGTATAAGAATCTGTTTTTTGAATACAACCGAGAATATCTTTTCCGCTTTTTTGCACAGTCACCAATTCATAGTTGCCACTATAAACGGGGCAGCTTACGCTCGCGCTCCCGGTTGAATCTGTTCCCCAATAACCTCTTTCACTGCCGTCCGATTTCCAGACCTGGCCGTTTGCACCAGCCGAGTCTATAAGATACGAAGAATATGCCGAAGCGCTATCTGCGTCAGTCCCCCAATAACCTCTTTCACTTCCGTCTGATTTCCAAACTTGGCCGCTTGAACCAGCCGAATTTATAAAAAACAGGCCGTAGGTTGTAATATCATAATTACCTACTGTTGTTGTCCAGCTTGCTAAACCATTCGCGTCTGAACCTAAAACCTTTCCTGCTCCTGGACTACCTCCTTTGATTGTAACCTGGCCATTTTGGTTAACCCTAAATAAATCAGCAGTATCAGCAGTATTACGAATAACTAATGGAGAATAATTACTGCTCAATACCTTAAATCCTTCAATACTTGTACCTGGTTCTAGTTTTAAATCACCAAGGGTTGAGCCACTGCTTGTTAGTTGGGTAGATAAAGTAGCTTCAGCCTCAATCGTATTAATTAAAAAACTCAAACCCAGGCCGTAAATAGCTAAAAATAGTATTAAGGAGATAGATTTAAGCGGAGTTATTTTAGGTTGTTTTTTAAAATGCTTAAGCATGGGTTATTGATAATTTAATTAAAAATAAGAATATAAAAATTACTTGTCTCTGTTAAACCGGCTAACTGCTATATATTATTCCTCTTTAAAACTATTCTTGTAGTTATTAATATATTACAACGAATTACTGCTTAACCGCTTACGGCAATTCAGGGGCTCCTGGCGCAGGCATGGCTGGAGCGTCGGTGATCGGCGCAGGCATAGCTGACGCAGAAATTAGATTAATTTCTAGAGCCGTAAACTGCTTTTCATTTTTTATGTTCTTATCGGCTGTTATAGTAATATTGGCGTCTTTTTTAATATCAGAAATACTGCCTGTTTTAGTAGTGTACATAGTGGGGGGCATAGGCATATCCGTTAGCGGAGCCGGGGCTTCCCCTGGTTCAGCTTTCATCATAGCTTCATTGTTAGCTTGCATTTTTTGGCTATAATCTTCCATTTCTTTTTGGTATTCTGCCTGGTCTTTTTGCTTTTGCATAGTTATTTTAGTTTGATTATCAACCGTAATAATTCTAGTATCCAGGTCTGGGTCAGCTAAGGGTTCAAGAGGACGGGTTTTAAGAGTAATTTTATTTCCTTCAACTTTTTCTACTTGTCCATGGATTGATTTTATTTCCATTTCGTTCATCATCCCTGTGGCATAGCCGGTTTCTGCTAATCTTTTTTTAGCGGCTTCCCAGCCGGATTGATAGGTATTTTGGCCAGCAGGAACGGTTTTAGTATCGCTTTGAGTTAAATTGCATAAATTAAAATTACTGGCTCCGATATAGCCTACGCTGGTAAAGATAATAGCGGTAACTAGGATTGTTATGAAAAGTTGTTTTGTGGAGTACATAAAATTATTTTTTATAACTAATAGTTGTTTATTGTTGTGCTACTATTTCAACAGCTTTAAATTCTTTGACATTTTTAATATCATTGTCGGCTTTGACTGTAATACTAACTCCTTCTTTTATATCAGAAATACTGCCGGTTTTAACTATAAAAGGTTCCGGCTTTACTGGCTCCTCCTCACCACTGCCAGATTGTCCTTGAGATTTTATCGTCTCTTCAACCGCCTGCCTCTCTTTTTCGTATGCTTCAATTTCATTCTTATACTGCTCTTCGTCTTTTAGCGAGCGTAAATCAATTTTTGTTTTCTCGTCTGCTTCAACAATTCTTATATCTAGCCCTGGATCGGAAAGAGGCTCAAAAAAATTTACTAATTTTAAACTAATCTTATTGCCTTTAACATCTGTTACTTCTCCACTGATTGTTTTAATTGCCTCTTTTTCTTGTTTCAAGAAGCCGGTCTCAATTAATCTTTGCCTGGCGGCATCCCAGCCGGCCTGAAAACTATCTTGATTAGATGGAACAGATTCTTTTGTTGCTACAACTGTTGGAGAGTTGTTATTGATTATGCTAGTGCCATAATAACCAACGCCGGTAAAAATCGCTGCGGTAATGATAATTATAATTAATAATTGCTTGATTGAATACATATAAATAATTTTTATTTAGTTAATAGTTGCTCGCCATTACAGATTTTGTCTTCAGGATGGTCAAGGCAGACAATAGCTTTTAGTTGCTCAATTTGTTCTTGCTGCTCTTTCATAGCTTCTGTTATTACAGGAATTATATTTTGATAATCTATCAATTTCAAGTCGGACTCCTCATCATAAGATACCACGTCTGGTAAAATTTTTTCTACATCTTGGGCTATAAAACCCAAAAAAGTTCTATTTAAATCATCTGTATTTTCTTTTGATCCTTCAGGATTGAAATAATCTTCTTTAAGATTATAAGAAATACCATCCAAGGCCATAATCTTGTCCAAAGCATTATCAAGAGGCTTTATGTTTTTCTTAATCTTTATATCTGAAAGAGTGCCATAAGAATTTGAATACATATAATTTGAATAAGTTTTATACCAATAATACGCGGATGTACCAAGATAGCCATAATTAGCGGCCGATGATCTGACAGTAGGCTCACCGCCAGCATAGTCTACAATCACATCAAAACTGCCAACATCAAATCGGGTTTGACCATGAACGTCAAGTATATAAGGTGTTGATGGAACGCCCCCGATTCCTACTTTGCCAGCATTTGTCACAATAAGGTCAGTAGAATAAGTGCCGCTACCCGGAAAATATCTTTGTACTGCGAATTGATTATTCGTGCTTTCGGTTGTAACAACTTTTAATGTTGGGGTTGAACCATCATCATAGTTTTTATATCCAATCATAGCTGTTCGTAACTTAGACGAACCATCAGGATTTACATAAAAACCACCATCATTTGAATCATAAAATGCAGTCGCGTATTCAATCCCATCCGTGCCGCTATAATGGTTGTTCTGCCAAGTATTAAATCTGCGGAAATAATCATGAGCCCAGCCGTAGGAATTAGTCCATAAATTCCCACCTTCAAAATAATAAATCCAACCTTGCGAATTATTATGCACGCCGATTGTTTGACTGTTCCAAGCTTGTCCAGTTGTACCCATCATTAAGGAAGTTTGGCCAGCCGCCGTGTCAAATTCCAAGCCATACCAGCTATTTCTACTGCCAGCTACTCGCCAACTGCCATAAGAACCATCATTAGGATAAAAATGTGCGCCATTAAGCGGCGAATATAGGCCCGTGTGATTATCAAATTGTATCCATTCTTTAGAATAATATCTATCTGTAGTCCGCATATTACCGTAGATATCAAGGCTATATGCCGGATCTACAACACCTATACCGACCTTACCGGTTACCAAAACATCTTTACTGAAATATGCTTGGTCTTTAGCCTGCAGGGTACTTTCCGCAATTAGTGTAACTAAAGCGCTTACACTATTGCCCCAGCTGCTTTTTAACCTTAAATTTTCACTCCAAGCATTATTATCTTTCACATAAAACGAAAGGTCTGACTCGCTGATAGTACCATCTGAATGCATCGCTATCTTTCCTGCTCCATACCACTGTCCGTCTGTGTGTTGCTTCGTCAATTGCACTTCACGTAAGTATGAATTAGTTACTGTTAAACTATTAATGCCTGCTCCATTAGTGACTCCCAAATTAGTCAGTGTCAAGTCAGTTAATTCTGAACCACTACAATTAAGAGTTGAGCTGCTCAAACACGCTCCTTGCGCCTCAATCGTATTAATTAAAAAACTCAAACCCAGGCCGTAAATAGCTAAAAATAAGATTAAAGAGATAGATTTAAGCGGGGTTATTTTAGGTTGTTTTTTAAAATGCTTAAGCATAGATTATTGATAATTTAATTAAAAATAAGAATATAAAAATTACTTGTCTCTGTTAAACCGGCTAACTGCTATATATTATTCCTCTTTAAAACTATTCTTGTAGTTATTAATATATTACAACGAATTACTGCTTATTTGCTTACGGCAATTCAGGGGCTCCTGGCGCAGGCATAGCTGGAGCGGCGGTGATTGGCGCGGCCATAGCTGACCCAGAAATTAAATTAATTTCAGTAGCAGTAAATTCCTTTTCATTTTTTATATTATTAGCGGCTATTACGGTAATATTAGCGTCTTTTTTAATATCAGAAATACTGCCTGTTTTAGTAGTGTACATAGTGGGAGGCATAGGCATATCAGTTGGCGGAGCCGAGGCTTGGCCTGGTTCAGTTTTCATCATAGCTTCATTGTTAGCTTGCATTTTTAGGCTATAATCTTCCATTTCTTTTCTATACTCTTCATTGTCTTTTTGCTCTTGCATTGTTATTTTAGTTTGGTTATCAACCGTAATTATTCTAGTATCCAGGCCTGGGTCGGCTAGAGGTTCTAATGGACGAATTTTTAGAGTAATCTTATTTCCTTCAACTTTTTTTACTTGTCCATGGATTGATTTTATTTCCATTTCGTTCACCATCCCTGTGGCATAGCCGGTTTCCGCTAATCTTTTTTTAGCGGCTTCCCAGCCGGCCTGGTAAGTATTTTGGCCAATAGGAACGGTTTTAGTATCGCCTTGAGTTAAATTGCATAAATTAAAATTACTGGCTCCGATATAGCCTATGCTGGTAAAGACAAGAGAGGTAACTAGGATAGTGATGAATAGTTGTTTTGTGGAGTACATATTGTTTTGATTAATAATAAAATTAAAATAAATTGTTAAGCTTAAAAACTAATTATTTCCACGCCCTTATTGTTTTTCTTCCGGATTCGCATGCTTCAAGCGCCTTGGCAAATACTCCTTGAGATTTATTATGATAATCCAACACACTATCATTAGGATCAACCGCCAGCTTCATAGCATAATTTTCTATTCCGGAATAAACTAATAAATCGCCTACTTCAATAGGATTATCACAAATTACTTTTACCGGAATATTTCCAGCCAAAGCAACATTATAAGGACCAGCTCCGCCTAAAACAACGGTCGGATCTTCGGAAATAGATGCTATGGCGGTTTTATCATAAGGTTCTTCGCATTTTTTTAAGATATTAGTTGCTCCTTCTTTGGCGCAGACTACGTCCCCATTAAAAAATTCTTTTTTAAAATCAGAAGGAAGACTGCATTCACCCGGGCTATCAATACCTTCTTTACATTTCCAAACAGCTAAAGATTTTTCCGACTGCCATTCCTCGGCAATATCGTTTAAAGAGCAATTGCCATAACTACCGTCGCTACATTGCTGTCCTGACCAAGTATAAATAGCGTAGTTACTTGTTGCCCCGCTTGCAAAGGCAGCTAATCCTATATTAATACTTCCGCTTCCAGTTGCCCAACCATATACCCCGTAATTTGTGTTATCTGGCCCGGCATCCTTCGCTTTCCCAAGCACCCCAAAATTATTTCCTGTACCAAGCCCAGACCCGCCGGTTGCTTCTGAATATATTCCATAAGTATTATTTTCTCCGCTGGGCGATGACCTTGGATTATAAATCTTTAAACCAAAGTAATTGTCCGGGGGTCCTAGTTCATAATGAACTAATTTCACATCATTACCGCCGCTGTCAGAAAATCTTCCAACGCCATTAACATCTAATTTATAGACGGGATTCGCCGTCCCAATGCCAACGTTGCCGTTGCCGCTCAATACTAATTGTGTTTTAGAACTATTTGTGCCAAGGGAAATATTACGAAGACTCGTATTGTTATAAATGTAAAAACCTGTTGCGTCTAAACCAAAGGTTCCGCTGTAACCACTTCCTTGAAGATTCACAATGTCACCATTGGCTCCGGTAGAAACAACCAATTTTGTGCCAGGATTAGTGTCTCCGATGCCGACGTTGCCGCCATATGATTGTAGAGATAGGTTTTGCCAATTCTGACTTTCGTCAACAGCTTCAATAAAACCGTAATGACTTGTTGTATCATAACCAATATTTAGTTTTTGAGTATTATCAGCTGTCCCATAGACAGAGATCTGTGAAGTCAAGCCACTGGCAGAATGAGCCACATCACTCGCAACGTCTAATTTTCTTGTCGGATTCGCAGTCCCAATGCCGACGTTGCCTAAAGAATTTATTCTCATTGCTTCATTACCAGGGGCATACCCTCCTGTTCTAAATTGCAAATCATTTCCCGTCCCTGAAATAATGCCCCCTCTACCTGCTGCCACATCCTGAAATAAAAAATAAATATTACCTGTATCTGCTGACTCTAAATATGTATGTAAATCACCCGATAAATCTCTTACATGCAATTTTCCAGTTGGCACCCCGGTCCCGATGCCGACCTTGCCGTCGGTTGTAATTCGCATTTTTTCAGTACCTGCTGTCCATAATAATAATGGACCTGATTCTGAATAAATATTTAGCGCGCCATCACCGCCATAAATACTTGAGCCTTCGTTCATTATCCAGAGATATCCTGACCTGCTTCCTGATTTTAGCCTCATCTCTGAATATGTATTTGGAACAGTAGTTTCGGTTGCTTCTACTGTGAAATAATTAGCAGCGCCGGTTCCATAAACACGTAAAGAGCCTAAGGTCAAATTAGTTAATTCAGTACCGCTGCAATTCAAAGTGCTCGAACACGCGCCCTCTGCTTCAATCGTATTAATAATAAAACTCAAACCCAGGCCATAAATAGCTAAAAATAGTATTAATGAAATAGATTTAAGCGGAGTGATTTTAGGTTGTTTTTTAAAATACTTAACCATAGGTTATTGATAATTTAATTAAAAATAAGAATATAAAAATTACTTGTCTCTGTTAAACCGGCTAACTGCTATATATTATTCCTCTTTAAAACTATTCTTGTAGTTATATTTTCTTGTAATTTTAGTAAATTATACAAGGTATACAGGATCCTATATCACAATAATTCATCGTGCCAGCGCAACTACCGCCAGAACAAACATCACCAACAGTACAAGAATTACTATCATTACAGGAAACTGTATTATTTGTATTTGTGCAAGTACCATCTCCGTCACAGCTGTCATCGGTACAGACATTACTGTCATTACAGGAATAAGCAGTCCCAGCGCAACTTCCTCCTGAGCAAGTATCAGTATATGTACAAGAATTACTATCATTACAGGAAACTGTATTATTTGTATTTGTGCAAGAATAAGTATTAATTCCTGTGCTTGTACAACTGTCATCGGTACAGACATTACTATCATTACAATTTGGAGCTGATCCCGCTACACAAGCACCTAAACCATTACAAGTATCATTAACAGTACATCCGCTACTGTCAGCATTACAGGATACAGTAGCATCTTTATTTGACCAAGCGCCAGTACTTACGCTAGTATCGCATTTCTGGCATTGATTACCGGGATTAACCGCGCCATTAGCGTAACAAACGCCGCCTATTAAACAATACCCGGCGTTAAGAGTATTTGTACAAGAATTACTACTGCATCCTTCAGTAGTACAGACAAGCCCATCATTGCATTGGGTTAAATTTGTGCTTGTGCACTGGACGCAGGTATAGTCTGAAGTTCGGCAGGCCGGAGTCGGGCTTGAGCAAGCGCTATCATTAATGCACCCATAGCAAGCATCACTACCTTCACTACAATACTGATTAGTAGCGATGCAAGGATTGCCATCTTGCGAACAGCTCCCACTAATACAAAGTCCGCTTCCATTGCAAAATTCAGTATCATCGCAATCGGGGTTATTATCGCAAACGCAAGTGCCGCTAGCGCAGGTTCCTGTACTGCTATTAGGTAATGTGCAAGTTCCGCCGGTTGCAGTTTCGCTCCAATCACGTAAATTACTATCTGGATCGCAATGAGAACAGCTATTAGCAGTTTCTTTTTCTCCAGGCAATTTATCTACAGAACCAATAAAACAGCCATAACTTAAAGTTAATATTTCTCCGTATTTTTTACAATAATGAGGCCGGCTTTCCTCTGCTCCGGCATCGTACGCATTAAAAAAGTCGTTATCGCCTGCGATTTCATCCCCATTTTTGATAAGTTTTCCTAAAGTGTATAAATTGCCGTCACTATCATCAAAAAAAGCTACCCTGGTTCCATCATTCCTTTTTATTTCAAAATCTTGGGATAATTTTGTACGGCTAGAAATATTAGTGTCATTTGGTATAATGCTTGAAGCTCCATTAACTAGCACCGTATCGGTCGCCGATATTATTAAATCATTAGTTCCGTCAATAACAAATTCGCTATAAGATAAATTTAAGTATTCACCGGGAATAATATTTTCATCATAATAATTAAATATAACATTCCCGTCCCGATCAATTTTAAAATTATCGCTTAAAAATTTAACGGTAACGTTTTCAGCATCATTAAATTTAATACCGCAATAATAGCTGTAAGCGTTATTAGCTGTATCTTCACAATAACCTAAGTTAGTTAAATCTGGACAGCTATTAACGGGATCAGCTTTTACTCCCGATTGATTAAAAAAGAATATAATAAAAAATAAAATAACAGTAATTAATATTAGGGGATTTAAAAATAATTTATTTTTTTTAAGAAAAGCCATATTTTTGACAAGTTAGGCGTAAATCCCGCTCCTCGCGAGGGGCTGGGTAAACGCAAATTTATATCGCTGTATATTTTGCTAAATTATTTAAAGGTTTCAATGTCTAGCTAACGCCGTCCCGCCTCCTCCCCAGTTTCAATGAATATATATTTAAGATAATTAAATCCAACTGAATTTTTTAGGGGGGGCAAACTTAATTATTCCTGGAAACTGGGGAGGGACAAAAAATATGCTTTACCTGATATTAGGCATTAAAATAAACCAACTTTGAAATTCCTTTACGATAAATTAAAATAGTTGCGTGTTAGCTATGCTAAGCTTATAAAAATATATCGCGTAACCGTTGTTAATTATTAAAATCCATTTTCACATTTTATTTTACTAAATTCATTAGTAATTTGCTTGCATATTTGAGGATCATTCTGTTCCGCCGCTCTCCTAGTTAAAACTTGGGCATAGCATTCATCTTTCCACGCAGGAGTGGGTACTTTTTCGCATATTTCAGTATCGTCTCCCCTCTTGGCTAGAAGAATATAAACACGCTCAATGCATTCCTGTCGAAGCTCTTGCGGCAATTCCCAGCATAATTCAGGTTCATTAACGTATGCTAATTGCTTAATAAATTCATTATAAATAGAATCACTTAAACTTTTATTATTATAGGCCTCCATTAAATTTTTATAAGCATTACTATTAACCACTGAGGATTTTATTTTTTCTTCCTGAGTTTCTTTTTCCTCTATTAAACTAGCTTGCTTGACAGCGCCTAAAGCAATATTTTCTTCTACTAAGCTAATACAGCCTATTTTATAATTTTCGTCATTAATTTGTTCACAAACCGATTTATCAAGATTATCTATTGCTTGGCCTGTTAATATATTATAATTGCAAACATTTTTAAATTCACTCTGCAGTTTATCACATTCAGACAACTCGCCCGACTTAATAGTTTCGCCTAAATTTTCTTGATTTTGTATAATTTCTGCTTCAGTTAGAACTTTATCTGCTTCTTCCTTTTGCTTCTCCTCTATTTGTTCTTGTTCTTTTTCTTGCTTCCCATCTTTTGTATTAATTCCAGCCTCTCCGATATCTTTTATTTCTTTCTGTTCTTGCCAGCTAACAATAGTAATCGCGCTAATAGCCACGATTATAATAATAATGGGGATAATGATATAGAGTAATTTTTTTATAGACATAAATAAATAATTTTATAATTTATAATTTTCAATTTCAAAAACAATTTTTAATTTATAATAACTAATTTATAAACATGAATTACTTGCACGAGGATAATATCTTAGCAAAAATAAGTAATAGTTCGTGTGTCTCTTGCCAAATTTCTCTGCATTCTTGCTTGTGTCTTGAATTAGCTCTGGCTATCAATCTAATCCAATGCTTGCTTTCTCTAAGCTCTTTTTTTACTATTCTTATTTTATGTTTAAAATCTTTCTTACTTTCTGCTTCACAGGCTTCGCAGTAATTAGCTCCAGAAGAACCAGATGAACCGACAATTTGGGTAATTAACCTTATATTAATACAATTTTTGGGCAGTTTTTTAACTGTGTCTATTACTCTTTCCGCGAATTTAGCCAGTCTTTCTTCCAGGTCATAATCATAATCTTTATTTTTGTTTTTTTTAGGCATTAAATATTATAAATTTAATACTATAAATTGTTTTTGAAATTATAAATTCAAAATTGAAACTAGCTTTATAGCAGCCCGCCTTGATTTCATTATGAACATGCTTACTATTTACTAAAATATTATTGCAATCCCACCAGCATATTCACCACCCCCTTCTCCCCGCTAAATATTTCCAGGGCCTTGCCAATAGTCGCTCCAAAGCATTTTTCAAAATCCGTGCATTTCATAGCATATCCAGAGATAGAAGAAGTCGTTA
Source organism: Patescibacteria group bacterium (assembly GCA_043815345.1). Taxonomy (GTDB): domain Bacteria; phylum Patescibacteriota; class Patescibacteriia; order Patescibacteriales; family CAYMCJ01; genus JBDRJA01. Next base: position 10,918 of record JBDRJA010000102.1, read on the forward strand.
GCATGTCTCCGGGGATTATTTCGCCATTTTCATTACACACCTTTACCGGCACTGTACCGGCCATAGCCACTTGCGGTAATTCATTATCCCCTAATTTAATGCCTGGCTTAGTAGAAACTACCCCAGCTACTAGCTTTTCGTAGGGCTTATTTGATTTTTTTAATAAATTATTATTTTTACTATCAATAATCAAAACATCTCCTGGCTCAACTTCGTCTTTTACCTTAAATCCTTCGGCTAAATCAGTAGAGGGTAGTATTAAATCTCCGGAAACCCTTAAATCGCCGTTTACGTCTAAAGTATATTCGGGAACAATCCCAATGCCGACGTTGCCGTTGTTATTTATCGTTACTTGCGTTACATTATTTGTCTGAAAATAAAGATTATGGTTAGACCTTGTTCCAACATAAAATCCAGAACTTAAAGCTAGTTTTGCTTGAGTTGTCCCATCACCAATGGATACTAAATCAGCATTTTGTGTCCCCGTCCCAATACCAATGCCACCATTTACGTCCAGTTTAAACAATGGATTCGTTGTGCCAATGCCGACGTTGCCGCCTAATGGGTTGATTACCAGAGGATTCGCTATGCTTGTTTTCGTTCTTGCCTGAATAAAGTTAGCATAGGGGTCGGTATTGTATTCCCCCATGATTAATTCCGCGCCGCCTGCTCCCGAATCCACAGAAAAGAGGACTCCCGTAGAATTCCCAGCAGTAAGCACTGGAACTCCTGCTCCGCCTTGAACCACCAATTTCCCATAGGGCCCCGTGGTCCCGATACCGACCTTACCTCCGTTTGGATTTAGAAGTAAAGGATAGACCGTTTCCAATGCTCCAGAATTTGTGGACTGAATCCACGAACCCCATGGCGATGCATTAGAAATCCCTATATCAAGAATATTCGCAGGACTACCTGAAATCCTTAATATACCATTTTGTGTAGTGCCTGAAGATTGTGGCAATCCTCTGGTGCCCTTTATTTCAACTTTCATATTCACATTTGGATTCGTCGTCCCGATGCCGACGTTGCCGCCATCTAACGTCATTGTTTGCGTATCCCCTCCATACAAACTTAACTTTCCAGACGCCCCTGCTATATAACCATGTCTTGCATTGTCCTCATAATTCACTAATTGAATAGTGACTTCATCAACTGCTCCGTTATCCCTTCCCCTTATTTTAATTGATTGGGCAGAAGAATCTGTTTGAATATCTAAAGGATACTTAGGACTCGCCGTCCCGATGCCGACGTTGCCATTTACATAAAGGCCTGTAGCCACAGAACCAAGGGTGTTTAACCACAAAGGACCGCTTTTAGTATTAAGAAGAGGGCTTTCGTTTACAGGTTCACCAACATTTCCACTGGGCGGGGTATCGGAAGGAGGCGCCCAAGCCGCTATTAATGATTGAAAAGAGACGGAAAGGCCTAAAGTGAGAATAATTGAAATGGATAGGCAATAAATAAATTTTACTCTATTTTTATACATAAATATTAGACCTGTCGCTTAATAAGTTGCGTAAAGAAATTTACCAAAATATAGAAATTGCAGTAGTAAATAATTAAGTAACTGACCTACTGATTAATTATTTAATTTAGTTTCAATCCCTTTATTTATTTCATTCTTTAATTTTTCTATCTCTTCTAATTTTTTCTTATCTTCTTCAATTTGCTCGGGCGTTCTATCTCTTAATTTTTCCCTAATCCTATTATTAACGACATCTTCTGCCGCTTGCCTCGCTCCTTCAGTAATTCCGCCAAATTCATTTTTTCCTATTTCCATGATCTTTTCTACATTCCTTTTCACAACTTCGTCTTTCTCTTTTTCTATTTCTTCTTTCGTTAAGGCTTCCCTTTCCTTCTCTTCTGCTTTTTTAGTTAATTGCTCTTCTTGTAATTTAACTTGTCTTATTTCTGATTGCTGCATAAAATAAAGAATTGTCCAGAACGAGCCGGCGCAAAGTACAATGACTAAAAGTATTATAATAGCTACTTTAGGTTGCATAAAATAATTTTAGATTTAAGAATTTAGCTTGCTCTTAGTTCGTCAAATCTGCAATCTTAAATTTAAAATCTTAAATTAATAATCTCATCTGCTTTAATCTTTGCTTCCTGCTCTAAAAAAAACTTATTAATTCCAGGAATAATAGATAACCACTTTTTTATTAAATTAATAATTTTTTTTATCCTAAACTTAGTTTTATCTAATAAAGTATTAATTTCTTTGGCTGTCTCTTCTCCTTTTTTGCTAAATTCAAGCTGTTTATCAGGAGGCATTTTTAAGAAAACCTCTTCTAGGTCGTCCTCCAAGACTTTCTCAATTTGTTTCTGGCGCTCTTTTGTTTTTTGCCGGGTATTTGTAGCGTTAATTAAGCCAGCATCTTCTACTTTTTCAGGTAATTTTATTTCCTCTAAAAGTTTTTGTTTATCCACGGAACTCATTCCTGGCCTTGCCTCTATTTCTTTTTCTTTAGTAATTTTTTCAATATTATTATCATTTTCCTCTGCCTTCTCAATAGTTTTTCTTTCCCCCTCTATTTTCTTTTGCTGTATTTGTTTTGTGTCCATATAATAAAGGATTTGAACGTTTGAACTTAAATAGTAGTTCTTGGCGCTATTCATCTTAATGCTAATATTCTTATTAAAGTAAACAGTAATTAGTAAACTGTAATTAGTAAAATAGCTAAAATTCGTATTCTGTTTACTATTTACTGTTTACTATTTACTTCATGGCAAAATCATTAAAAGATTAAAGAGCTAAAAAAGTTTTATTTAAAATAATTAGGCATATAATTCCTAAAATACTTATCCACATCTAGTTTAATTATTATACCATAAAATACTTATGAAACAAAAATTTTTTCTTAAATTTAATAACATGCTATAATAGAATTAGTTTATCCACAGTTATGTAATTAGTAATTTGGAGCTAGTAACTCGGAATAAAATTTATAGATAATAATATTTATCTATATTCCAAATGACTTTGTTGCACGAATAATTTTTTAGACAAAATCATCCTATGTTCATTAAATTTTAGACAACTAGATAACTATCCGGCATACCAAAACTTGTCATTTTATTAAGTATTGAAACTGATAATAAAAATTCTGCTTTT
>JBDRJA010000103.1:0-17225 GCA_043815345.1 Patescibacteria group bacterium
ATCTAGCTCTAGTTACCTTAGCTAGCTCCTTTTTAGTCATATTGGTCATATAGTTGCCATAATTATTTATTAATAACTACGGTAACATCTTATATGTCCCAACCGATAAGAGCAAAGTAACATTATTTATGTCTCAATGCGGGAGGATTGACAAATTGTAACCTTTTTGCTATACTCACAATAGGATTTACGCTAATATCATTATATAGAAATGGGGGTGAAAGCCCCAAAGTCGGATTTCTATTTATATTAGAAATCCGTTTTAATTTATTTAACAAAAAACCATGACAGGAACAATCAAAAAGTTAACTGACAAAAACTTTGGTTTCATCACTAAAGATGAAGGTGGAGAAGATTTATTCTTCCATGCCAGCAGCTTAGTAGGCGTTGAGTTTAACGCTCTACAAGAAGGCGACAAGGTTGAATTTGAAGTAACAGATACTGAAAGAGGCCCAGCAGCTGATCAAGTTAAGAAAGCTTAACTTATTCTTTATAGCAGTTACAAAAAATCCGTCCCGGCAGTTGCCGGGACGGATTTTTTCGTTGCCATAAAGTTTTGAAAGCATGCAGTCGTTGTAGAGAATGGTAACGGCTGAATTACCTGCAAAGCGACAGTACTTTTTAGGAGACTGTGGAATAGGGAAAACTGTCCCCCCTTTTTCCACTATCGGGCTCTTTTAAATCCCTGCCTTTTTCTCTTAAAGCCCCTGTTTGATCTAGCTCCTCTCTTTTCGGGGTAGCTTGTTGCTTCGCTACTTTTATTTATTTCAATTTTTTTGCCTCTAAAATTTGTCCCTTGTATATGTCTAATTATTCCATCCGCGCGTGTTTTTTCAACTGAAAAAATTGAGTATTCCGGCATATTATTTATTCTTCCGATTTCAATACCTTTTAAATTTTTATTTGAGTTAATTAAGGCAAAAAGGCTATTTATATCAAACCCGTGTTTTTTTCCTAAATTTATTTTTAAATTGACATTATCTACGTTTTCTCTTCTTTCTCGGAGCGGTTTTATCTCGGCATTTAAGTCGCGGGCAATCTTGTGGTCGTCTATAAGATGATTAAATTTATGGGCTAAAAATAATTTTATTAGATCTTCTTTGTTTATTTTTTTTAGCCTTTCCGCAATTTCATTAAAATACTGTTCATGGCCAATTTCTTTGATAGCTGTATTTTCTAGATCATTAAGAAAATTATCAATTTGTTTTTTAAAAACATCTTCTCCGGTAGGAACCTTTTTAAATGAGAATTCTTTGCCGATAATATTTCCTATCCTTTTTATCCGGCCGACATCTCTTGGGCCGATTATTGAAATAGCCACTCCGCTTTTTTCAGCCCGGCCGGTTCGGCCGGTCCTATGCGTATAAATTCCGTCTTGATCAGGAAGATTGTAGTTTATAACATGAGTTAGGCTGCTTACATCTATTCCCCTTGCCGCCACATCTGTGGCTACTAATAAGCGGATATGTTTTTGTTTAAATCTATCCATGATTTTTGTCCGCATGTTTTGCGAAATATCGCCGTGCAGAGCTTCTGCGTCATAAGAGGCAAGCTTTAGCTTATCAGCCACTAATTGAGTTTCTCTTCTGGTTCGGCAGAAAAGAATGCCATAAACTCCGGGCAAATAATCCAAAATTCTTTTTAAAACCTCAAAGCGATCCCTAACTTGAGCTATGTAATATTCATGAGTTACGCGGGTTGCTCCGGCATTCTTTTCTCCAATGCTAATCTCCTCTGCATCGCTCATGTACTGCTTAGCAATAGAGTGGACGCTTTTAGACATAGTCGCGGAAAAGAGCAAAGTCTGTCTTGTCTTCGGAGTTTGGCTTAAAATAACCTCTAAATCTTTTTTAAATCCCATATCAAGCATCTCATCAGCCTCGTCCAAAACCAGCCACTTTATGGAATTGAGCTTTAAAACTTTTCTTCTAATTAAGTCATGAACGCGCCCCGGGGTGCCAACCACTATGCTAGTCCCGCGCCTTAATGATTGAATTTGGAGATTAATCGCGGCACCGCCGTAAACCGCAGTAATTGAAATTCCTTCTGAATGTTTAGCAAGTTTATTAATATCTTGGCTAATTTGAAGGCACAGCTCCCTTGTCGGACAAAGAATTATAGCCTGCAAATTTTTTTCATTTACTTTTATCTTATTTAAAATAGGCAAACTAAAAGCGGCTGTCTTGCCTGTTCCGGTTTGCGCTAAAGCGATTAAGTCCTTTTTCGATTTTAATATAAATGGGATAGCCTTTTCCTGGATAGGAGAAGATTCTGTAAATCCCAGATCATCAAGGCTTTTTAATGTTTCATTATTTAAGCCAAGTTCTTTAAATGTTTTCATAGGTTATTTTAATATCTATGCCAATCCTTTGGCTTTTTTAGCTTTTTGGGTTTGGGTTAAATACTCTTTCCTTAGCCTTATGCTTTTAGGAGTAATTTCTAAAAATTCATCTTCTTTCATAATTTCAAGGCCTCTTTCAAGCGTTATTTCTATCGGGGGATCCAGGGTAATAGCATCATCAGATCCCGAAGCTCTAACGTTAGTTAGCTTTTTTCCTTTAATCGGGTTTACCCACATGTCATTTCCTTTTGAAACGTCGCCAATAATCATTCCGCTATAAACATTGGTATTTGGATGAATATAAATTTTGCCTCTTTCTTCTAAATTCCACAAAGCATAAGCCAAAGCTTTTCCGGTTTCCATAGATACCATAGACCCAAGCTCGTGTTTATCAATGTCACCGGCATATTTTTTAAATCCAATTACCCGGCTAGTTAGTATGCCCTCGCCCCTTGTATCAATAATAAAATCTCCGCGGTAACCAAGAATGCCGCGAGTTGGAATTTCAAAAATAAGTCTTTGATAATTTTGTTCCGTCTTCATATCAATCATTCTGCCTTTTCTCTTGGATAATTTTTCAATCACCATGCCGGCCATTTCTCGCGGCACATCAATAATAACTTCTTCATATGGCTCCTGCTTTACGCCGTTCTCATTTTTAATAATTACTTTGGGCTGCGAAACCTGCACTTCAAAGTTTTCTCTTCTCATATTTTCTAAAAAAATAGCAATGTGCAGCTCTCCTCTGCCATAAATTTTAAAATGCCCGCTTGTATTATTAAAATCAATTTTCAAACCCACATTAACCTCTAGCTCCTTTTCCAGCCTCTCTTTTAATTTACTGCTAGTGACATGCTCTCCTTCTTTTCCGGCAAAAGGGGAGCTATTTACCATTAAATCAAGCGATATTGTCGGCTCATCAATTGATATAGCTGGCAGTGTCTCCTGGCTATTATCCTCACAGATTGTTTCTCCAATATATATATTCGGCAGTCCGGCTACCATTACAATATCACCGGCGAATGCTTCGTCGACTTCTTCCCTTTTTAAGCCATAAAAAGTAAATAGATTACTTATTTTTCCTGTCCTATATTTATTTTCACCTTCTTTTATAACTACTGACATGCCTTTTTTAACCTTGCCCTCATATATCCTTCCAATCGCCATCCTGCCCACATAATTATCATAAGCCAGATTAAAAGGCTGCATTCTTAAAGGTTTTTTATTTGCCTCATCGCTTGAGGCCGGGCTAACATTCTCCAGTATTAAATCAAGAAGAGGGGATAAGTCCTTATTTTTATCATCTAATTTTCTTTTTGCAATTCCTTGTTTTGCTATCGTGTAAATAGTTTTAAAATCAAGTTGCTCGTCACTTGCTCCTAAATTCATAAACAGCTCGAGCACCATATTATGAACCTCGTTTGGCCTTGCTGCCGGCTTATCTATTTTATTAATTACTACAATCGGTTTCAGATTAAGTTCCAGCGATTTTTTTAGTACGAATTTTGTTTGCGGCATCGGCCCTTCCTGCGCATCAACTAAAAGCAAAACAGAATCAATAGACCTTAATATTCTCTCCACCTCTGAACTAAAGTCGGCATGGCCCGGCGTATCAACAATGTTTATTTTTGTGTCCTTATAGATTAAAGAAGTATTTTTTGAATAAATTGTTATTCCTCTTTCTTTTTCCAGCGCGTTTGAATCCATACTAATATCAATGTCAGCCATTTTTGTCTGGTGCATTAAGGCGTCGGTTAAAGTTGTTTTTCCATGATCTACATGGGCAATTATTGCAATATTTCTAATTTCCATAATTTAATTTATATCCAATAAAAATGCCTCGCTAAAAAGCGAGACCCTCTAAAAGACGATCAACTTTATGTAACTATTTATTTATATCACGAATAGCTAAAAAAGTCAAGGGTTTTATCACATCACGTATCGCATATCTCGTATCACTAAATAAAAAAAAGTCGGACTTTAGAAAAGCCGCGGCTTTAGTAGTTATATTCTCTTTAGGCTTGAATTTAAAAAAAATGATATGCAAGCATATTGCCTGCTCGCTTTAGGGAGGGGCTCTCATGAAAGCAATAACTAGTTTTTCATATTGACCAACTCATTGGTTGGTACTGCACTGAAAAAAAGAGACCGAGTCGCTTTCGGCAGCTTCTATTGAAGTGGCTCGGCCTCTTCTTCTACTTCACTTTTTTTAATAAAACTTTTAACTCTTTTGGCAAGTCTATCTTAAAATTTTGTAATTCATTTTTCAAATCATAAAACGACAACCTACTGGCTACCAAAAATACTCTTCCTAAATTTATTTTCGCATTTTTTTCTCTAGTTCTTTTTGTGCTGTATAATTCATCACCAACAACCGGATGCCCATAAGCAAGCATGTGTACTCTTATCTGATGAGTTCGACCGGTTTTAATTTTAACTTTTAATAATGTATAATTAATATATTTTTTTTCTACCTCAAATTCAGTAATCGCGTCCCTCTCGACAGCCTTATTTAAAATAGCTCCCCTCTCCCGTGACGAAGAAGCGGGGGATGGGTTGGGGGAGGGGGCCGGTATCGCCGCCATCTTATAGCCCTTGTTTGATCTCTTTATGGGGAAATTAATTTCATCACTTTCTTTTTCAATTTTTCCATAAACTAGAGCTATGTATTCTTTTTTAACTTTTCTTTTTTGAAACTGCTTCTTAAGGCTATTAAAAGATTCTTGGGTTTTTGCAACCACCATCAACCCGCCAACTTCTTTGTCTAAACGATGAACAATGCCTGGTCGAATTAAATCTTCACCCACCCCCCTGATCTTTGGGTATTTCTTCATCAGCCAATCAACTAAAGTATATTCCTTAATATGCTCGGCTCCATGAACAATTAAACCTGCCGGCTTATTAATAACTAAATAATCCGAAGCCTCGGCCACCAAAATGTTATTTATTATACTGTCATCCTTGATTTTCTTACTGAAGCTTAGTTTCGGGCACCCGAAACTAAGCTTCTTGTCCGTGCCACATTCTTCAACCGCCACTACATCTCCTTCTTTCAATTTATAATGCGAACTCACCTTTTTTTCATTCACTAAAACATCACCAGCTTTAATTAGTTTTTGAATCTGGCTGCGCGTTATATCTTCTAAGTTGTTTGTTAAAAATTTATCCAACCTTTGGCTGGCATTAATTTTTTTTATTTTGTATTTCTCCATATTTTTAATTATAACATAAAAAAAGACGCCTCCCGAGAGAAGCGCCAACTTTTATGAAACATTCATTAGGGTTGAAAAATAATTTTTTCCAGGAAAACTAACCTCGATCCAGAGCAAATCCAGATTATAAAACTGAACATCAATTACTCCGAAAAAAAATCCCCCCACATATATCTCTCCGACAGTCTTAAAATTAGGCACACCATGCCATCGCAAGATATATAGATCATCTCCTTCATTGAGATTTTTCTGAGCTGCCTCTCTAATATCGTTGTCAAGTTTTAACTTGGTTGATATTATTTTTAAAGCTCGCTTATAAAAAATTTCATCTTCAAACTTCCCTAAAAGTTCTTTTGGTATTTCGTATTCCTCGTGATGTAAAATTATAATCATTTCACCCTCCTCTAGTTTTAAGTGGTTTTAACTAATTACCTCCTCAAACCGTTTCGCCATCTTATCAATCCTGTAATTTTTGTCAACTATCTCTCGCGCATTTTTTCCTAAATTACGGCATAAGTGCTTATCTTTATAAAGCCCTATAATTTGCTGGGCTAAAACTTCGCTATTGCCTGATTCAATTAAAAAGCCTATTTTCCCATTTACGACTAAATCTTCATAGCCCTTATTGCGTGGGCCGACTACTGGCAATCCTTGGGCCATGGCTCGTAAAACCGCATCTAAATCAAGCAGCTTCACTTCTTCACTAGTAATTACATAAACATCAAAACTATCCAGCCATTTTTTTAAATACGCCTGCTTCCCAACAAACCAGACAATGTTATTTATCTCCATCTTTTTAGCTAGCCAGGATAAATTTTTCTTTTCTAAACCATCGCCGATAATAATAACTTGTAAATTATTAATTACCTCTAAACATTTTTTAATCGCCTTAAATAAAGTTTCAGCTTGATTGGCTTGATTTAAATCCACTACTGTCCCAATAGTAAAATATTTTTGGGAAAAATACGATTGTTCAGATTTAGCTAAGCTGGAAAAAATAGTATCCTGATGTTCGGGCTCATTTATTTTAATTCCCAATGGTATAACGGCGGCGTTATTATTAAATTTCATTTGTTCATATTGTATTTTAGTAATGCTTAGAAAGGAAATTATTTTCGCTCCGCGGGAATATAGTTTATAAAAGAAAAGGGAGAGGCCTGGTATGAGCTTAAGATTAATTTCCGGGTATTCCAGCCATATAACTTTCAATTTTAATACAAAAGATAAGGGAGTGAAAATTATTTTTTCATTCCAATTTAGCAAGATGATAACTTCTATTTTACTTTTCTTTTTTATTAGTAAAAGTTGAAAAAAATAATAAAATGATAAAAATGGATATAAAATAAAAAATAATATTAGATTAATATTATTATTAAACTGAGGGCCAAAATATTTTTTTTTTGCTAAAACAAATAGATTATCTTCTTTAGTTTTTCCCTTTGAAAATAAATAGAAAAAATGCCCTTTTAAACGCAGCTCATGAAAAAGGCAAGCTAGCGGCTGGCTTATATTTTTTGTTGAATTAATTATCAAAATATTTTGGCTTTTCATATTTTTTCTGTTTTTTTATTGTAATTTTACTAATAACTATTTTAACTTATTTTACTTACACGCAATTAATTCCCAAACCTAAAAGTAATACACTATAATCAATAGTATTACTTATTTAATAACCCTGTTAAATCTTTTTTAGTAATCCCTTTAAATAAATATAGGGAAGAAAAATATATAAGGACAGCAAAACTTAATGTTAATGTCATGCCAAAGCCGGCTTGATAATAAGAAATTGGTATAAAATAAATTATACTAGCCATTACCAGAGAAGCTAATAATGATTTTATTACTATCTTAAAATTTGGCAGAAATTTAGAATATTTATAAACATAATATCCGGCCGCTATGGCAATAACTAGTTCACTATAAATCGTGACCCAGGCCGCTCCAAAATATGAAAAACGGGGAATAAAAATAAGATAGCCGGCTAAAGCGGTAAGAGAAGTAAAAATATAGGCGCCAATTATTTTTTTCTGTTTTTCTAAGGCAATAATTGCGTGCGAGAACATACAGCCTAAAAAAATAAGCCCGGCAGATATAATTAAAATTCTAAGCGCTGAACCAGAGACGGCAAAGTCTTCTCCGGCAACTATAATCATAACCTGCCGGGCTACAAATTGTGTGCCGATGATTAAAGGAATGGCTAAAATGGCCATAAAATCAAAAGCTTTCTGCAGCACATTTTTAAAATCCGTAGATCTATTCTCTGCCCAGTAAAAAGTCATTATCGGTAAAATAATGCCGGCGAACATGAATGGAAGAGTAACTAAAACATCAACCACCTTATAAGCCGCGCCATAAATGCCAACTTCCGCCTGGGTTTTAATTAATGATAAAATTAAAGTGTCAGCCTTAAGATAAATTAAATTAAAAGCAATAGTAAGGGCTAGCGGCCATGATCTTTTTATAATATCTTTCCAAATATAAAAATCAAACCGCAAACGAATGCGAACAAACGAACGGGAGAATGAAAAGTGGAGAAAAAAATTAATCGCGCTTGCCAGCACTGTAGCGATCATAATCCCTAAAAGGCCAAAATCCATTTTAATTGCTACAATTACCCCAATCACTAAAATAATCCGTCCCGCTACTTCAGCAATGGAAACCTTATCCATTCTTAAATTTTTTTGGAATAAACCAACTAATATTTGGTTTAAGGCAATAAATAAAAACGCTAATGACGTTATTGCTACTCCTAATTTAACAACCGGCTCGTACGGTAAAAATATAACTATCAAAGGAGCCGCGCCTAAAAGAATAATTGCTGAAACTAAACGCAAGCTAAAAAGATTATTAATTATCTTGTCTTCATCTGCGCCTGGCTGGCTAATCATTTGGACAGTCACTAAAGTTAAACCAAAATCAACAATAATCCCGAAAAAAGATATAAAGGTGATAATTGTAGTATATTGGCCAAAACCGGTCTGCCCTAAATAACGAGTCATTACGGCTATCGCTACTAAACCTAGCATAGTAGCGATCGCTTTACTGGCTACTTGTATAATTGTATTATAGGCAACTTTAGTTCTTAATCTCATAAAATTGAGTTATTTGGTAATTTTAGGTATAATATATATAGAAAACAGACGACAGACGATAGACGACAAAATTTTGTGAATTATAGGTTGCTGTCTGTCGTCTGCTGTCTGTTGTCTCTATTAATAATTATAACATAAATATTATGAAAATTACTAAAAAACAACTCTTATTATTCATTGTCTTAATTACACTTTCTGTAGCCCAATTTTTCTTAATTAAAACTGCTCCTGAGGCTTACGCGGAAAGCAAGTTGTGGGGGATGCAAGAAGGCAAGGACACTATAGGGTCAACCGCTTTTGGTAATTCTGGAGCGCCCTTAGATGTTAGGGTGATAATTGCTCGAGCTATTAAAGCCTTTCTTGGTTTTATGGGAGTTATTTTTCTGATCTTGCTAGTTTTAGCCGGTTATAAATATATGAACTCGCGCGGTAATGAAGAAAAAGTAACCGAAGCTATAGGGCAAATCAGAACCGCTATTATCGGCCTTCTTATTGTAGTAGCTTCTTATGCTCTAACTAGTTATATAACTAGCTGCGTAGTTGAAATTACTAATGTAGAAACTATTTGGGGATGTAAATAAATAGACAGCAGACGACAGCCAGCAGACTAAAAATAAAAAAATTCAAATAGTCAAACTGCTATCTGCTATCTGCTTTCTGCTATCTTAATGTTAAAGACTTTAAAAAAGATTAAAAGCTTATTCGTTATTTTAATTATCTTCCTTTTCGCTATACTTCTTTTAAGCCGCGGGCATATTTATAGTAAAGATGAGCTTGAATATGGTTTAACCTTTTCAAAAAAGCAGGCTAGTAGCCTTGGGTTTGATTGGCAAAAAGTTTATATTGAAATACTGGATGATTTAAAAGTAAAGAAAATAAGATTGCCGGCTTATTGGGATGAAATTGAAATAAGCAGTAATCAATTTAATTGGAATGATTTAGATTGGCAAATTAATGAAGCTAGCAAGCGAGGGGGGGATATTATTCTAGCGATCGGCGGTCGGCTTCCTCGCTGGCCAGAATGCCATTTTCCTAATTGGACAAAAGATTTAGAGAAAATTGAAAGAGATAAAAAAATACTGGCTTATATTGAAAAAACTATAGAAAGGTATAAAGATAATAAGATAATTTCGGCCTGGCAAGTTGAAAACGAACCATTTCTTTCTCATTTCGGGGATTGCCCCGAGTTAGATAAAAAATTTCTTGACTCTGAAATTTCTTTAGTAAAAAAACTTGACTCAAGGCCGATTATTATTAGTGATTCAGGAGAATTATCATATTGGATACCGGCCGCTAAAAGAGCGGATATTTTCGGCACTACTTTATACCGAGATACTTATTCTAAATTTTTAAAAAGATATATTCATTATCCTATTAATCCCGGATTCTTTCGCTTTAAAAAAAATATAGCCAATATTTTTGCCAGCCCTGAAAATTGGATTGTCATCGAATTGCAAGCCGAGCCCTGGGGACCAGTTCCTTATCAAAATTTAACGCAAGCTGACCGGGACAGGACAATGAACTTAGGAAAATTTAAAGAGATATTAGAATTTTCTAGAAAAGCAGGATTTAAGGAATTTTATCTTTGGGGAGTTGAATTTTGGTACTGGGAAAAGAGCGAGGGACGGTCGGAGATGTGGGAGGAGGCGGAAAAATTGTTTAATAACCAATAATCAAGCACCAATAATCAAATAATATCAAATAATCAATAATCAATTATGCATATATTTGATCTAGAAGAAAGGACCTATAGATTTGCTAGACGTTGTAGGGATTTTGTTAAGAAGCTACCAAGAACAGTATCTAATATTGAATACGGGAAACAGTTAATAAGATCATCTGGGTCACAGGCAGCTAATTATATTGAAGCTAACGAATGTTTAAGTAAAAAAGATTTTTATTTTCGAATAAAAATATGTCGCAAAGAGGCAAAAGAAAGTCGTTTGTGGTTAAGATTGTGCATTACTTATGATAAAGACAGAATAGAACAAAAAGAGCTAACGCAAGAAGCGATAGAGCTAACTAAAATTTTTAGTTCAATCATAGAAAAGAAAAAATAGTTTGGTTATTAAATGTTATTTATTAATTATTGTTTGCCTGCCCCGCTGTACGAAGCGCGGCTTGGAGAATTTGAAAATTGATTATTGGGTATTAATTATTGTTTGTAATTTGGTTATTGATCATTGGGTATTAAATAAAAATTATGCAAAATAATAAAACCTACACAATAGGCATAGACATCGGCGGCACTAATATGAAAGCCGTGCTTTTTGACGGGCAAGATGTAATTGCTGATTATTCCTTAGCTACACCGAAAGACAGCTTAAACCATTTTTTTATTATGATTAAAGCTTTAAGCGAACCTTTAATAGACAAGGCAAAAAAGGATAAGATGAAAATTAAAGGCATCGGCCTGGGAATAGCCGGGGTGCATGATTATAAAGAAGAAAAAATATTAAAATCACCAAATATACCCTTGCTTGACGGAGTAAAATTAAAAGAGCAGTTGGAAAATAAAACGAAACTTCCTATAAAAATGGATAATGATACAAATTGCTTTTTGCGAGCAGAAGTAAGATTAGGGGAAGCAAAAAAATATAAAAATATTTTCGGTTTAATTATCGGTACCGGTATTGGCGGCGCTTGGTGGATTAACGATGATATTTATTTAGGCAGCCATGGCGGGGCCGGTGAACCGGGCCGGATGATTACTAATTATACTGAACCAATTGATTTAGAAGAAGTATACCAAAAATTAACCCAAGGAAATCCGGCTCACTTAGCCCAAGAAGCTTATAAGGGCGATGAATTAGCTCAAAAATCCTATAAAGAAATTGGGAATTACCTTGGTATAGCTTTGGCTAATATAGTAAATTTAATAGACCCGGAAGCGATTATTATCGGCGGCGGAGTAATAGAATCTAGTGATTTATTTATGTCAGAGATGAAAAAGACAATGAAAAATTATATTATGAGTTCGGAAGCGAAAAAGGTTAAAATTTTAAAATCTAAGTTAGGCGTGCAGACCGGAGCGATCGGGGCGGCTTTATTAATTGAATAATATCAAACTAATCCCCTCTAGAGAGGGGAATTAAAGGGGTGTGTTATTCCAAAAAAGACGGCTTATCCGTCTTTTTTATATACGCTTATAGTGTTTTATTTTTTATCTATATTTACCTTTTTCTTTTTAAAGATAGAAATTCATCAACTGTCATTCCTGCTTGGCTAATAATAACGCGTAGAGTTCCTTTCGGCATATCTTTATTAAAATGAATCGGAATAGTTAAACTTCTATTATCGCTCTTTCTATATAAAGATAAATGGCTACCTTTTTGGCGCCATTTTATAAAGCCAGCTTTATATAATATACTTAAAACTTCCCTTGGTTTTAGCGGTAGTATTTTAGGCATATGATTTTGCCTGTATCACAGTAGATAAGACAGTTTTTTGTATTAATTTATTTACACTGTTCTTATTATGAGCTGCTAAATTAGCCAGATGTAATTCAATAGCCTGTTTTGCATTTTTTTCAGCTTCCTCTATGGTTTGTCCAAAACTTGCACAACCAGGCAATTGAGGAACAATAACTGTGTAGCCGCCTTCTGGTTCTTTTATTAAATTAATTTGAAATGATTGAATTTTCATAATTTTAAACGTAAATTTTATAGGATCAAATTAACACATACCGAAATAAAAGTCAAAAAAAAAGTCTGCTTGTTTAAATCCCAAATATCAAATTTAAAATTTTATTATTATACTCCGATTGCGCTAAACACAAATTTCACCAACGCATACGACGTAAATATTACTACTAGGCCAATCGCCGCCCAAATTATAATATTCTTTCCTTTAGTTACATTTTCCGAATTCCCAGCCGCAGTCATCCAGGTTATTCCGCCATAAATAAACATTACTAAAGCCAAAGAACCGACAATGCCGAGAATCGCGTTTATAATTTTACCAATAAGAATTTGAGGGGAGATGTTTGTAGATTCGCCTGTAAGGGGATTTGTTAGTTGAACAGTGCCGCCGGAGCCGCTTCCATGCTTTTCTTTACAAGCTTTTGGGCAATCAATGAGCGTAGCGGCGTCAGCTTTTTTGTCTCCACCACAGTCACACTTAACTGCTTGCACTACTTCAATCTTAACATTAAACAAAAAGAAAAATAAAACTAAAATTATTACAATATTTTTAATCATATTATCAAAGCCTTTAGTTAATAATTTCTACTATAATTATATAATAAAAAAAGAAATTAAGCAAAAAAATAAAAGCGGTAAATTCTCTTGAGAATTTATCTCTAGAGAATTTACCGCTATATTCCTTGCTTTGGCTAGATTGCGTCAGAAATTGTTATTACTGACTCACCTAAGCTTTCAAAGTTCAGAATTTGGCCCTTTTTAACTTCGGCTGGGTGTTCTCCGACCGGAAGTTCGGCACTTACATTATTACCGAAGACTACTTTAACCGGTCCCCGTGTAACTTTGATCATTAAATCTCGCGAGTCTTTAAACTTCTTGGTGTATTTCAACTCCTCGAATGATCCCGGGTCAAAGGTAATCGTTTGGTTGTAAGGTTCAGTTGATACAATACTTTTTGCCCATCTTATAATTTTTGCAGGAGATGATTTATTCAGTTTTTTCTCATTATAGGTTGGCTTAAGAGCTGGAGCGTTAGCAACGGTTTCTTCCAATTCCACGCTTGCCTTTTCCAAAAGAGTTACTGCGTTGGCAATATCAACTTGTGAAGCTAATGGATTAGTTATCAACCGTTTGGCCGCTTGATAAGCATATTTATTTTGTATATTACGAAGCTTGGCAACCAATAAACGGTAATAACCATTATTTAGAGCAACCTTAGTTTCCCACTCAATTTGATTATATGCTCCCACTATGTACATTAACAGGAAGACGGTTGCTACCAAAGTACCACCGAAGATATATACCCAATGGATTTTATAGGCTACCCTCTCGCTCCACTTTTGCCCTTTGGTAAAAAGGAAATTGTAGGTTGCGAAACCGGCGTAGAGGGAAACGATAATTAGGAATCCAACCCCCACACCTTCTACCATAATCTTCGTTGCTAAATTAATACCATAGAAGATATAGTAGAGTAGGAGCGTCATCCCAATAGCTACGAAGTGTGAAGCCGGAATAGCAAATATTTTCTGCGGACCGCTTTTCCAGCAGGCTATTGCAGTGACTACAAGGATAAATAACCACTCAAGGCAAAAAAATATTACATAATTGGTGTGGTATGCTCCGCCCCAACCTGGCCTCAAGTAGTAGATCAATACTGCTGATGCGGCGATAACTACCATCGCTATCAATGATCCCGCCTGCCACCACCTGGTTAGTTTTAAAATTTTCCACATTAACAACCCGCCCAATGCAAATGCCGACATTACAATTAAAACTACCCACCAAGCAGCAGCAGGTGCGCTGGCAGCTCCGATAGCCGTTCCTGTGTTTTGCAACTTTACCAGAATAAAAGGTTGCAAAAAATAGAACAACGCAGCAAGGGGAATATAGATTGTCAGTACTCTTAGGATTTTTTCTAAGGTAGGCCTTTCGCCCCTGCTTGCCAAATAAAGACCCGGCACAATTAACAACAGCCATGATAAGATAAATTCTAACGTAGTCATGCTACCCTCCTTATTTCTGCTTCTCAAGAGCGGACTTTTTTAGATTATTCAAGGTTTCCTCCATTTTACTTTGATCCTCCTGGAGTTCGGTCTTTTCTTTTGCTTCCCGGCTCTCTCTTTCTGCGTCAGTCTCCGTGAATTTTAGCAAACTTCCCCCTTTTTCAATTATCTGCAGCCCGTCCTCTTTAACAGATTTAGAGATTTCCCCGCTTTTGACACCTTGTTTGATCTCGTCAAAGCCTTTTTCGGCTTTTTTGATTAGGTCAAAATTGGGGTATTTATTTTTGGGTAAAGGCACAAACCTCTTTATGCCTGTCGAAAAAACTTCTCTCTCATTAATCTTCCTTAATGGGCCTCCTTTTCCAGACGGATTTTTCATAAAAAATAGAGAAATTTTCACTGAACCCTTTTCAAATTTGCTACCGCTTAACTTGCCTGTAGCAAATTTAGTGCCAGGAAGGTGAGCCCGATCAATGGAAAATTTAATTTGACCTGCATTTTTTGTCCGAAATTCAGTAGGCATCTGGCTATTCAGTCTATATTCCTCTTTCTCTCCTGGCATGACAACCTTAATTATCTTTGTTGGGGAAAGAACCGAATATTTTCCAATATAAGGTTTTTCAAGAATTTGGCCGTCAGTCTGGATTGCAACTAGTTGTCCAGCTTTAACATCTACATAGGAAGGATTAATAGTTGCTTCATCCAGTTTTCCGTTTATCTTAACTTTAATATCTTTTTTTGACTTAAAAGAAGTTACCATAAAAGGTGGCTTTTCTAGCTGTTGGCCAGTTGTAATTATCTTACCTTTCAGCCATAATCCGCCAATAACTGCCGCTATTACTATAACTACTATTATTAAGAAATAATATTTTTTCATTTCTTGCCCCCCCCTCTGCTAAAAAGCCCCTTGAACATAAACCAAAGTTCAGCAAAGAGAAAGCCTTTTTCTACGGCTTTATCTCCTCCTAAACCTTTGCCTTTAACCATTCCCATAAACTCTCCTGGGATGGCGTAAATAGATAAAACTACTATGAAAGCTATCCAGTCAGCGATGTCACCTGACTGCTTTCTTGCCTTGCGGAAATTCTCCAAAAAAGGAATCCGCCACTTGTCTTCTATGTCAACCACATTTGAATCAGTCTCCCCAATATCTATAGTGCTACTAATTTCAAACGAAGTTGATATTCCGCTGCTCTTCCCTGGCAAAAATGTTGCAAAAAGAGAAAACACATTGATCACAATAAAAATAGTTGCAATTGCTAAAGCCGTCCAGGGATAAAAATTGATAAATTTCTTCTCTTCCATTTTCCCGTCTTTTTCTATAATGCTCTTAGTTAACTCTTCCAATAGATAAAAGAAGCCTCCTAAGAAAAAAGACCATATGACCGCAAATTTTAACGGCTCAACGATTGAAGAAGGAAACAAATAGCAAAAAAAAGGAATTGCTATTAAGCTTATAATACCTAATATAGTTGATTTTCCGATTATCTGCCAACAAACAAATGCCCCCAAAAGTATTCCAATTATTAGGTTAGCTTTGCTCTCGCCAGCAAAATTTAAAATCAACAAAGCCGTAATAAATCCAATAATTGCCTTGCCCGTATCCTTTGCTAGCTCTTTCCGTTTGCTTTTTAAACCTGTTAAACCTGCTCTTGCGCCATTTTTTATCTTATTAATTCCCTTACCATATGAGTGCATAGGGACTTCGATTTTATCAAAGGCCTCAGCAGGTGAACCATGAATCTGTGCCCGGATAGTCATTTCCTTTCCAGCTTGATCAAATTTAATGTTATGGGTGTAAGTTGCCTTTCCATCGTCTCCTGTGACTTTGTTAGCCAACTGTGCCAGGTTATCATCATAAAATGAGACTGGGCAAGCCTTTTTTACTTTTCCATCAGTCCCAATGACTAAAGCCTCAAAAGTAACTTCAAAATGATTAGTTGCTTCCTTGACTTTACCATGGAGCAGACGTATCTTCTCCGTGTTTTGGTTTTTCTTTCTCTTTGCACTCTGTCCTTCGACGTTTTCACTCTTTTGATCGTTTGCCATTTTCTCTTCTCCTTTTCTACATTATTATTAAATTGTCAAAGATCCCAAGGATCTTTTTATGCTCTTCACTACTCTATCTTAAACCATTAACAGTCAATAGTCCTTCGGCGTAAATCACAGGACTTTATTCGGATTTGCTCTCCCGCTAAGCGGGATAGTGGGGTTTGCCAAAGGCAATAACACCAATTCGGATGCGCGGCATTTGTAGTGCCGCTTGCCGTAAGGCAATAACGTATAAAACAGAGTAGTAAAGAGCAATTTTTAGCTATTATTAGGCTTAATCTAATTAAAATATTAATAGATCAAGCCATGGCTATATAGTAAGATCCAATAAAATATAATAGCATTTTTTTAATATTCTGTCAAGCTCAAATTTTTCCCCCCTTTCTTTTTTTCTTCTCTAGCTAAGAATCAAATTTTCTAATAAAAAAAGCCGAGTTTTTTGTTGAAAACTACGGCTTTAAAATTACTTCGTGATAAACCATGATTAATCAAGTGGTTGATTCTTGGGATTAAATAGCCTTTTCCCTGGTTTTCCTGCGGTTTGGTTTAAAATAAGACCAGGTTAGTCTCCACCGTTGCCAAACATGAACCGCTAATAAAGAAGTACCGGCCCAACTCCAGATTCGGACTACATCAACAGACATTTTATCTATCCCCATGGCCAAGGCTTCATACCATCCCAGCCCGATATCGTAACCGAGAATAATAATCATAAGTACCAAGACTATCATTCTCTTTATTTTAGGTTTAATAGACAAAATTGGTTGGTGAAAACTTTGTTTTCGTTGTAATATTAGTCATACATTTATAACAAATTTAAATCTATTTGAATTTATGACTAATATCTCAAAAAAAACATTGTGTAAATTGTAGCGGTAACGAGA
>JBDRJA010000104.1:0-5474 GCA_043815345.1 Patescibacteria group bacterium
CCAAGTCTGCTATCGCCAGCCCTTCTATAATAATTACCCTATTCGTGAAACCGCTATGGAGTATGTGGATGAGGGGCAGAATCCAAAGGATATTATGTATAGCGGAAACCCTACCGGCTATAGTCTGATGCCGGACGCTAAACCAGTTTTGGATAAAACCGGGATGAAAGTTATTTTTGAAGATGATTTTAATGATGATGAGATTGATACGGAGAAGTGGCAGGACTGGCATACGGATAATACAAAGGAATTAGACGGTTATCTGCAGATGAAGACAGAAATCTGGAAAGGTTCAAGCGCTCATATAATTTCTGGCTCCATCTACATCGGCCAGGCAACCCTGCTTCAGTTTGAGAGAAAGGCAAAAATAATTTTAGATTTAAGAATTCACTCCAATAAGTATGTATTTGACTAATTCAATATTTTTACTTAATATTAGAGTAGAAATATATTTTGATTAATTATTACAATAAATTACCATAAGTTACTATTAATTACACTTTGGACAAAAGTAACTCATAGTGATTCATGGTAATAATTTGTTAATTCTTTATAGCGTCTAAATATTCTTAATCATTAAATAAAACAATATGAAATCTACAAGACTATTATTTTTAGTTATAATCTTAATCGCCGTAATAGCTTTAGCCGGTGTTTTGTGGTATCTAAATAGACCGGTTAATAATCAGCCTGAACCGAATAATCAAGGCCAGGAGGAACAAAATCAAGAAGAAAAGCAAACTCACCCAGAGGAAGTGATTAATTATTTAGAAAATGGAGAGATTGATATAAGTAATTGGTCAACCTATAGGAATGAAGTGTACAAATTTGAGATAAAGTATCCTCTATTTTTAAGGAGCTACAAAAACAGTACTAAAAAATCGTTTGGATTTGATTATAAAAAAAATACAAATTGGAATTTTTTCTTATCTAATACTTTTCCTACTTTTACAGATTTATCTCTAGAAGAGAAAATAAATAGATTCAAAAATGATACATTTAAAAACGAAATTAAGATTGATAGTGGATATGTATTATACGGCATTGAATATACAAAAGGTGGATATATACCAGGCGCATTGATACTAGGAGAAAAAGAAATATTAAGCGCAGAATTTTATCTCTACGACCAATCTCCAGAATTCACTCAATACGACCCCAAATACTACGAAGTATTTATAAAAATGTTAGAAACATCACGTTTTTACGAATAAAATTCGTTTAGCGTGTTTTAAGATATTAACTGTTCATTACAACAAAACAATAAGGAGGGAATTAAAAATGAAAAAGAGTATTTACTGTATATTATTGATAACTTTAGGTATGTTGTTTTTCGGTATAAATGCATCATTCGGCCAAGGACCTTGTGACACAGATCAGTATTGTCCCCAAGAGTATCGTATTTTTAATCAACAGGGACAATTGACAGATTGCCGAGATGGACAAGGAAACAACATGCGGGAATATCCCACAGGTAATTATGGTTGCCCATTTGGTGATCCATTTAAAGGTGTACAGGCCTATTCTAGAGGAAATTGGGCTGGAAAAAGCATAGGCAAATTTGATTATCAATGTGTTGCTCTAATTAAGCGTTTTTATTCAGAGGCAATGGGCGTTAACCTTAACAATTCAATCGGAGTGGCCAGGAATTATTATGAAAAATTTAATGACTATAGTTATCTCCGCAATCGTGGGCTTATTAGAATAGCCAATAATTATTCCGGTCAAATTTCTGTAGGTGACATTGTAGTTTTTGGCGGTGGTTCTTACGGAACCACAGGGCATGTGGCGGTTGTGAAAGAGGTTGATGAGAGAAACGAAAAACTTTATATTCTTGAGCAAAATTATTCACCTACCGAACCTGTTAGGCCCCTTACCCTCCTCACCCAATCAAACAACCACAAGATAGACGACAAGCACAAAGTCCTGGGCTGGCTCCACCTCCCCATCGGCGAATTTGCCGATGGCTGGCATTTTGACAGCGATATAGAAGGCTATAGCAACCTCTATAACCTCAATTCCCGGCCATTCGTCACCAGCTATGAAAACAACGGCGGCCGAGACACCTTCGGAGAATGTCTAGGCAAAGTCCATCAGTTTCCAGACGGCTGGAATCCCTACGCTCCCTATTTGAATATGAGGAAAGCATGGATTCAGGAATTTGAGAAAAACGGGTATTACTATACTCTGGTCATCAACGAATACGTTCTCAATGTGGATCAATGGTATTTGGGCGTAGCCTATCCAATTAGCGGCCAGATTCGAACTTATTGGAAGAATAATTATTGGGAATTAGGTTATCCGGTAACTAATGAGTATAACTATACTGGAGACAACAAAAATTACGTTGTCCAGTGGTTTGAGCGTTTAGAAGAAGATTATATAGTCGTAATCTATAATCTTTCTAACGGCCAAATCTGGCATGAATCAGATCATGATACTTGCGTTCCCAAAGAAAACTTTAATCAGCATAAAGAAAAAAACTGCGTTTATGATTATGAAGGGATAGGCGGCGGCGAATCAGGCCCCGAACCCGACCCTAACCCCAACCCCGGCGTAGCCTGCAATAAAGAAATCGGCTTTACTCCTGAAGGGTTTACCAGGATGGACCAAGTCTGCTATCGCCAGCCCTTCTATAATAATTACCCTATTCGTGAAACCGCTATGGAGTATGTGGATGAGGGGCAGAATCCAGCGGATATTATGTACAGTGGGAACCCTACCGGCTATAGTCTGATGCCTGACGCTATCCCAGTCCTAGATCAAACCGGGATGAAAGTTATTTTTGAAGATGATTTTAATGATGATGTTATTGATCCGGAGAAGTGGGATAGTTGGGGCGGGATGTATAGGAATTTAAGATTGGAGATTTAAGATTTAAGAATCAATTTTAAGAGAAAATATTTGACTAGTCTAATATTTTTGGCTAATGTTTAGGTAAGAATATTAATTTAGTTAAATAATAAAAAAACTTATGAAATCTAAAAGACTATTAATTTTAATTTTTATTCTAATCGCGGCAATAGCTTTAACCGGTGTTTTGTGGTATGTGATGAAGCCGGGTGGTGAGCGGCTGGAACCAGGATTAGGAGATAATGGAGGAGCTAAAACAGAAAGGGAGTTAAAGTTAGGGGAAATGGGAAAATATGAGTATGATGAAGAAAATTTAGAAACATTTAATCATAAAATACTTAATTACACTTTTAAATATCCAAGTAATATAAAATTTACACAACAATGTATGTTAGTCCAGGAACCTGAAAAATGTGAGATTGTATGGGCTATAGATTCAAGATTAAATACAAATGAAAGAATAAAATTTAGACCTGAAATTATAAGAATAAAGCCAAGAAAAGTTGAACTAAACGCAATAGAATTTGCAAAAACTTCAATAGAATTAGAAGAGAAATGTAGTAAAGATGACATAGGATATACTGATAAAAAAGAAACATTTTTTAAAGGCGCCCCAGCATATGAATATATCGCCAATAAAAATTTTGGGGAAGGAAGGGTAATAGAATACCTAAATTCAAATGAATTATATTGCAAAGGAGGAGAGGGCAGCGTATTGAATGGTTATCCTCACAAAATAATCTATTTTGATTACGATGGCTATGTATGGAGAATTATCTACCCACTTAATAATCGAGCAGCTGAAATTATAATTGAAAGTTTTAAATTTATAGATTAGTAAAAATATATAAAATATTAAAAAAGGAGGGATCGCACATTGAAAAACTAAAAAAGTTAACAAAACAGCAAAGAGAGTAATTTACCAGTATAAATGGTTATTAAATGAAAAGGAGAGGAAAATGAAAAATAAAATAATGATAATCGTAATTGTGTTAAGTGTAATTTTAATTTCCAGATCATCATTTGCTAAGGATTACATGTTACCATTCCCGGGAGGAGAAACATGGAGTAGCAGTCAAGGAAATCATACTGATGAAAAGAATGAATGGGGTTGTTATGCTTATTCGGATGAAAATCATGATAAAAAAGTTAGAGATTATTATCATGAGGCTGACGATACAAACGGCGATGGAAAAGTTAATTGCTTAGATACAGGATCTGATTATAAATGGCAATGGTATAATAGAACACATAGAGATGGCGGTCAAATGGCCTATGCCTGGGATTTTAATTCTGCCAATGATTATGGAAAACCATTGGTGGCAGCGAATGATGGAGAGGTTTATGATGTTTTAAAAAATCATGGAGGTTGGGGAAATCTAGTAATAATAGAATTTTCTGACGGTAATAGGGGTTGGTACCCTCATTTATTAGATAGTGTGATTAGTGGAAACGATTATCGTATACCACTAGAAAAAGACGACCCTATTTCGCAAGGACAAACAATTGGTTATTGTGGAAGTACTGGATATAGCACTAGTTCGCACGAACATTTTCATGTTCAGGATGCAAATGGTAATCCAGTAAACATAACCTTCCTTGACGCCGAAGAATCTGACGGCATCCCTAAAGAAGGAGGTTACTACACCTCCCTCAACACCTACAACTCTTATCAAAACAACAGCTACCGCATCGGTAAATTCGCGGACGGATGGAGAATCAGGAATTTCCCACCAGAGGAGTATAACACGAATTTTACTCCCTTATCCCGTTCGTTTGCCATAACCTATTTTCACGTAGGCAAACCAGATAAGCCAGGAGATCCTAATAAACTAGGAAATCCTATTAACGCAGTTCATCAGTACCCTGACTATTATCCCTGGCCTTGCAATAACAATATCACGGCAGAATCAGTCTGGGTGCAGGATACCCAAAGTACTAACGGGGATGGAAAAATCTATACTCTGGTATTAAATCCCTATGTTATTAATCTGCGTCTGGATTATCCGGTAGATGGCGGTGTAAAGTATTGGCTGGGAGTGGTGTTCTCTCTGGAAGGTCCAATGAGGAATTATTGGTTTGACAATTTCTGCGAGTTAGGTCCTCCGGCTAGCGAATTATTTGAAAAAACCATAAACGGCGTTGTCTATAAATCCCAGATGTTTGAAAATGGCGACAATAACTACATCAAAGTGTCCTACCGAGAAGATACGAAAGTATTTAATAGTCCGGAATACGTTTGCGATGACCATGTTAACCAATCTGTTTATGCTGTTCTAGGTTGCCCTAATGGCGATTGCGGTACGGGCGGCGGCGAATCAAACCCCGACCCTGATTCCGACCCCAACCCAACCCCAAACCCCTACCCCGGCATATCCTGCAATAAAGAAATCGGCTTTACTCCTGAAGGGTTTACCAGGGTGGACCAAGTCTGCTATCGCCAGCCCTTCTATAATAATTACCCTATTCGTGAAACCGCTATGGAGTATGTGGATGAGGGGCAGAATCCAGCGGATATTATGTATAGCGGGAACCCTACCGGCTATAGTCTGATGCCTGACGCTATCCCAGTCCTAGATCAAACCGGGATGAAAGTTATTTTTGAAGATGATTTTAATGAT
>JBDRJA010000105.1:0-2814 GCA_043815345.1 Patescibacteria group bacterium
TATCATCATAGATAACTATTCTAACTCATGTACCATATTTTAGCTAAATTAACAGTAATTGCCAAATTTAATTCTGTTCAGGCTCATCTTGCATGAGAAATACAGGGCTTGTTCAGGCTCATCTTGCATGAGACAAGACTGCAGGTTGACTTAAACAACTAGATTTGATAAGATAAAAACGGCTTTAATATAGTTTTAATATATATACTATTAGAGAGGCTTGAGAGTGGTTTTTTTATAAGCATGAATTTTTTTACTAAACACAAAAATAAAGAAAATTTAGCCATGGCCATGGCTGCTTATAGCAGTTTTTCAATTTTGGGTCCTTTATTAATTATTGGTGGACTTGGTTTATACCTAGATAAAATATTTAACACCAAGCCTTGGCTATTAATTATTAGCGTATTTATTGCTTTTATCATAACAAATATTTTATTATTTAAAAAAGTAATGGCTTTAAATAAGATGATTAAGGAACAAAATAAAAATATTAATAAATCAAATTCTCAATCAACTTAAATATGGAATTAAATATATCCTTAGCACCTGATGTCTTATTTCATTTAGGCGGATTACCAGTAACTAACTCATTACTTTGGTCGTTCGTTGTTAGCCTATTTTTAATTATTATTACTTTAATAGTTCGCGGATCTTTAAGACCGGTGCCTGGCAAACTTCAAAATATCATAGAATTATTAATTGAAAGCGGTTATTCATTTGTTAAATCCGTAATCGGTACGGAAAAAAAGACGAAGCGAATATTTCCTTTGATATTTACAATGTTCATTTTTTCTTTAGTAGCAAATTTGGCGGTCTATATTCCTGGTCAAGCGGCTATTACCCTGCATAAGTCAGAGGGAATTATTCCGGTTTTTCGGTCGGTAATGTCAGATTACAGCATGGTACTGGTTATGACATTAATCGCAGTTATTCTTACCCAAATTATAGCTATTGTAGTTCACGGCCCATTCCGTTATTTAGGCAAATTCTTTAATTTCAAAAGCCCATTAAAGTTTTTTTTAGGTCTAATGGATATAGTAGCAGAGTTGTCAAAAATTGTTTCTTTATCTTTCCGTTTATTTGGAAATATTTTTGCTGGTGAGGTTCTGGGCGCAGTAATGCTATCTTTAGCGCCATTTGTTATTCCTTTACCATTTATGTTTTTAGGCTTGTTAACAGCCTTTGTCCAAGCTTTTGTTTTTGCTGTTTTAACTTTAGTCTTTGTAACTTTAGCTTCAGAAATAGATGAAAATGAATTAGTTGAAAGCGCTTCAATTTAATTTTAGATTTAAGATTTTAGAATAATAAAATAATTAATTTTACAATTTATCATTTTTGATCCTAAATATTATGGATTGAAAATTGAAAATTGAAAATCTATTTCATATGGATGCAGAAACTTTTAAGTATCTAGCAGCTGGCATATGTATGGGTCTTGGAGCTATCGGGCCTGGATTTGGCGAAGGAATAGTTGCTTCTAAGGCGCTAGAAGCTATTGGCCGCAATCCGGAGGCTGCTGATAAGATTACTCCTCTTATGTTTGTAGCTATGGCAATTACCGAATCAACCGGTATTTATGCTTTAGTAGTTTCATTAATTATTCTTTTTGGCTAAAGAATTTTGAATATTCTAATTAGTGACTATCGCCGAATGCTCGTTTTGGCTATTTTTCGCAGATTCCTTTCTGCACAGGCAGGAATCTAGGAAAATCTATCTTAGAAGCGCATTCGGCGACAGTTCTAATCATTATGGGATTAATAGAGGCTTTAGGTTTAGATATAAATATTTTAATCGCGCAACTAGTAAATTTTGCGATTTTAGTTGTTGTTTTATGGAAGTTTGGCTATAAACCTATATTAAAGTTTTTAGATGAGAGAAAAAATAAAATTGAAAAAGGAGTAAAAGACGCCGAAAAAGCTGCCGGCCGATTAATAGAAATTGCGGATAAAGAAAAGGATATTATAACTAAAGCTAAAAAAGAAGCGCTAATCATCTTAGACCAAGCAAAACAACAAGGAGAGGAAAATGGAAAAAAAATGATAGCCAAAGCTAAAGAAGAAATTGGCCAGATTATTAACCAAGAAAAGCAAAAAATTCAAATTGAAAAAGCTAAAACCTTAAAAGATATTAAAACAGAAATCGGTGACTTAGTCGCCCGAACAGTAGCTAAAGTTTTAGATAAAAAGCTGGACAAGAAGGAAGATAATGAATTAATTAAGAAAATTCTTAAAAAATAAGTATGAAAGTTTCAATTACACAATATGCTCAAATATTAAATGAGGCTGTCGTTGATGGAAGAGACAGTAATATTAAAGATAAAATTAGAAATTATGTACAAATTTTAATTATTAATAATGATATTTCCAAAATTGATAAAATTATTGAAAGTTACGATAAGTTATGGAATAAAGAGCATGGGATTGTTGAAGCAGAAGTGGTGAGCGCTAAAAAATTAGATAATGAAATTATTAAATTATTAAATGGTTATGTCTCTAAATTATCAGGAGCTAAAAGAGTTATTTTAAATAACGAAGTTAACAAAGATATTTTAGGCGGAGTAGTGATAAAATATGGAGATAAAGTTTTGGACGGGAGTTTGAAGGCAAGTTTATTAGAATTAAAAAGCAGAATGATAAAATAGAGTGATTTGTAATTTGTAATTTGTAATTTAAGACGACTTTGTTGCACGAATAATTTTTTAGACAAAATCATCCTATGTTCATTAAATTTTAGACAACTAGATAACTATCCGGCATACCAAAACTTGTCATTTTATTAAGTATTGAAACTGATAATAAAAATTCTGCTTTTTGG
>JBDRJA010000106.1:0-6131 GCA_043815345.1 Patescibacteria group bacterium
CAGAGTCGTTTAATGCAAAGTTGAAAGGATTTAGGGCCATAGTCAGAGGAGTGAGAGATGTAAAATTCCATCTTTTTAGGATTGCCAAATTATATGGTTAAATATACTTACTCCAGACATATTGCGTATGACCCGAAATAACTTTAGAGCAGGTAGAAATACTTGCTTTTTTATTTAACAAATAAAGTTGGAAATGAGTTAAAATTTTCCTTTGGAGATTGGAGCTCCTTTTTTTACGTAAGGCAAAAAAATAAAATAAAAAAGCAGGATATGGAACTATCCTGCTACTTGCTGCGTTATCATCTTATCGCGAATAAATCCCTGTCAAAGTCGCGCTTCCCAGGGAGTATCCCGAAGCAAGAATTTCGACCATGGCCCCGGAAGCGTTTTGGTCCAGTGGAATGCTCTCTACATTTAGGGCGTGAACCGTAAATACATAGTGGTGCACCCCATGGTCTTTGGGCGGACAAGGACCGCCGTATCCGAGAGCTCCGAAGTCGGTACGGCTCTGGACGCTTCCTTCAGGAGCTAAACCAGTTTCTAAATTACCGGCATTTTTTTCGAGCTTGGTAACATTTGCCGGTATGTTGAAAATTACCCAATGCCACCACCCGGAGCTAGTTGGTGCATCCGGATCATGGGCAGTGATCACAAAGCTTTTTGTACCTTCAGGCGCGTTTTTTATATGAAGGGCGGGTGAGGTGCCATCTCCTAGACAGCCGAATCCATTCAACACCTGCTCATTCCCAATCATTTTCCCTTCTTTTATCTGGGGGCTGGTCAGGGTAAATTCCCCCTCGGCGAAGACCTGGCCCGTAAAAGGTACTGCCAAAAACAGAATACACGAAATACATAATGCAAGTCTTTTCATTTTATCCTCCAAAGTTTTTTCGTTTTTTCCAATAGTTATTCCCGAAAAACATTAATTTTACAGTATTTCACCTCCTTTCTTTTAATGATCAATTCATGATAAAAATTACTCTTATTATATATGAATATTTAAAAAAGTCAAGTAAACCTCATTAGATAGTGTATGTTTTAAACGGTTAGTCAGAAAATCATTTTTTTATATTCATTTGACCAAAAAGGTAAAAATAGGTAGGATAGGAATAGGTGAAATAAGAAAAATAAGAGAAATAAGAACAAGAAGATCATATTTCTTATTTATCTTATTTTTCTTTTTATTCTTATTTAGTTTTATGAAAAATATTCGTAACTTTTGTATAATTGCGCACATTGACCATGGTAAATCAACCTTAGCTGATCGGATGCTTGAAATTACTAAAACAATTGAGAAAAGAAAAATGAAAGAACAGGTTTTAGATACAATGGATTTAGAAAGAGAGCGGGGTATTACGATAAAGATGCAGCCAGTGACAATGAATTATGAACCGAAAGACACTGGACGTCCTATAGGACATCCAGTGTCTTATGTGCTTAACTTAATAGATACTCCGGGGCATGTTGATTTTACTTATGAAGTCTCCCGCAGTTTAGCGGCTGTTGAAGGAGCGGTTTTACTCGTGGACGCGGCTCAAGGAATTCAGGCGCAGACTCTAGCTAATCTTTATTTAGCCATGGAGCAGGATTTAACAATAATTCCAGTTGTAAATAAGATTGATTTGCCAGCGGCTGATATAGAAAAAACAAAAAAGGAGATGATTAAATTATTAGGCTGTGAGGAAAAGGAGATAATTTGCGCTTCTGGAAAAACTGGCCAGGGAGTTGAAGAAATTTTGCAAGCTGTGGTTGAAAGGGTGCCGGCGCCTAAAACACACTCTGATCAGCCTTCGGCTGTCCACCCTTCTCCCTCCAGCTCGGCCCTCCAATTTGGCGGGCAGGCGGGCAGGCAAGAGGGAATTTTGCGGGCATTAATTTTTGATTCTAGTTTTGATGAATATAGAGGAGTGGTTGCTCACGTGAGAATAGTTAATGGAGAAATTAAAAAAGGTGAGAAAATTTATTTAATGGAAACAAAAGCTAAAAGCGAGGCCTTAGACGTGGGGATATTCAAACCTGACTATAAATCAACCGGAGATTTGAAAACCGGCGAGATTGGCTATATTATTACGGGATTTAAAAATGTTAGCGAGTGCAAGGTAGGAGATACTGTAACCACTACCCCTGCCCCCTCCTTAGCTAGGGAGGGGAACGCGCTTAAGCCTTTGTCAGGTTACAAAGAAGTTAAGCCAATGGTTTTTGCCGGGGTTTTTCCAAGAGAAGGCAGTGATTTTAAGGAGCTACGGGAAGCGATAGATAAGTTGAAATTGAACGATGCGGCTTTAACGTATGAGCAGGAGCGCTCCGAGGCTTTAGGTTTCGGATTTAGATGCGGTTTTTTAGGATTATTGCACTTAGAGATTTTTCAAGAGAGATTAAGGCGTGAATATAATTTAGATTTAATTATAACGATACCTAGCGTGGCTTATAAAATAAATAAAAAGAATAAAATAAAAGAAATTATTCGTACGCCGCAAAAATTACCAGATCAAACTGAAATAGAAAAGATAGAGGAGCCTTGGGTAAGCCTTGATATTATTACCCCCAAAGACTACCTGGGCAATGTCATAAAATTAACTCAAGATAAAAGAGGTGTTTATAAGAATACTGAATATATTAATGAAGATAGAGTGGTTTTACATTATGAAATACCAATGGCCGCAATTTTAACTGATTTTTATGATAAAATAAAAAGTGTTAGCTCTGGATTTGCTTCTATAAATTATGAATATCTAGAATATCGCGAAGCTGATGTAGTAAAGATGGATATTTTAGTGGCTGAAGAGCCAATTGAAGCTTTAACTACTATAGTTTATGGTGATGAAGCTTTTAAGCGAGGCAAAGAAATAGTTACTGTTTTGAAAGAAACTCTGCCCAAGCAGATGTTTGTTATAAAATTGCAGGCCGCGGTAGGGGGAAAAATTGTCGCCGGGGAAAGGTTATCAGCCATGCGCAAAGACGTAACCGCTAAGTTATACGGCGGCGATGTAACTAGGAAAAGAAAACTTTTGGAAAAGCAGAAGAGAGGGAAGAAGAAAATGATGGCGGCCGGGAAAGGAAGCGTGGAAATACCACCCGAGACGTATGTGAAAATTTTAAAAAGATAAGAACAAGAAGAAAAATAAGAATAAAAAGTAAAATATGTAATTTCTTATTTCACTTATTATTCATATTTCTCTTATTTTTCAACTATGAAACGTAAAACAATAACAAGAATAGTATGGCTAATTATATCAGTGATGGTTATTTTTACTATGGTGCTTTGGACGATTGGAGTGGCCTTTATGTGAAGCGTGATGCTAATAATGCGAATGATGCGAATTGCGAATGACGCTAATGATTATTAAGAAATAAAAAAAGTCGCAGATCGTAAGTTAGATGCTGCAACTCATTTGGAAGATTGACTTGATTTTAAAGCGTCGCGACTGCGGAATTGGTTGTGCTTTTGCCACATATGGAGCAGAAGCTATCACCTAGGCCAACATGTGCATTATGATATTTATCTCCTGTAAGGCAGTAGCGATTGGATTCAGGCTGTTCTTCATTTTTCTCCATAACAGCCCCACATTGAGTGCAATGTTGTTTATGTAATCCACTAATTGCACTCGCTTTGTTATTACAATCAGGACAATACATTATTTCCAGCATAATATATACTCCTTTCAGTTATTTTTTGTTAAAGTTTGTTTAAAATAAGATTAGAATATAAAATTAATTTTGTCAAGGTTTATAGTTATTTAAATAAAAAAATGCCGTAGTTTCAATTATAAAATTTTGAAATACGGCAAGTACTAATTGTTTTCTTTGTGGGTTTCAAACATAGCCCAGTTAAATCCTCTGCTTCCATAAATGTACCCAAGCGTTATATCCGCTAGACAACGGAGAAAGGCATTATCCTGCCTGTTCCCCCAAAATAATCCTAAGGCAGCGGATACAAGAAAAGTAGCCAAAAGAGGAATAGAAAAATTTATTATCAACAAGATGATACTGAAGGGGATTCCAATATAAACTACGACAACCCCCAAATTGTTTTTGTCTTTGAATGAAATCAAAGAAAAACTTATCGTAGCCACGAACACCACCAAAATATAAACCAAGATCATTTTTATTCCCCCTTTCAATTATAAAATTTTACGAAAGATCAATATTTTCCTTATCCTTTTGGATGATCAAGGATTCAGGAAATATATTATTTTATTGATTTAATATTTACATAAAATAAAAAAAATGTCAAATAAAGTATGGCAAGTCATGCCTAAAATTAGCGAGAACTTAAGGAAAAAATATCCTGAAATTAATCAGGTTGTTTTGCAATTATTATTTAATCGGGGGATTACTAAAAAAGATGAGATTGAGAAGTTTTTAAATCCGAGCAACAATGACTTGCATGATCCTTTTTTATTTATAGACATGGAGAGAGCTGTGAAATTGATAATAAAGCATATTAAAGCGCAGAATAAAATAGTAATTTACGGAGATTATGACGCGGACGGAGTTACCGCGGCCGCGTTATTATATGAAGTATTAGAAATTTTAAAAGCCAAAGTTGATGTTTATATACCGGATAGGGTTAGCGAAGGGTATGGCTTAAATAAAAAAGCAATTGATGAGATTACAAAGAAAGGAACTAAATTAATCATCACTGTTGACGGAGGAATTCGTAATAAAGAAGAAGTAGAACAAGCAAAAATCAAGGGAGTAGAAGTAGTTATCACTGATCATCATCCGCCCCCTGAAAGTAAAAAGGATTATCCCGATTGTCTAATTATTGATTCATTAACTAAGAGGGAAGAATACCCCTTTAAAAAATTAGCCGGAGTAGGAGTTGCTTTTAAGCTAGCTATAGCTATAGTAAGTAAATCTAAGTTATCCAAGAAAGATAAGAAAAAAATAGAAGAGAAAGTTTTAGATTTAGTAGCGATTGGCACAATTGCGGACTGCGTTAGTTTAACAGGAGAAAACAGAATATTAGTAAAGCGTGGATTGGATTTTTTAAATAATACTAAACGTCTAGGCTTAAAAGAGCTGATTGAAGTGGCTCAAATTAAAAGAGAGAATCTTGATGCTTGGAATGTCGGCTGGCAAATCGGGCCTCGATTAAATGCAGCAGGCAGGATGGAGCACGCTAATACTGCTTATGAATTATTAATCACTAAAAATAAAGGAAAGGCAGAAGTTTTAGCAAGAAGATTGAATGACAGAAATATTGAAAGGCAGAGCATAACCGAAGAAATAGTGGAAAAAATAGAAAAGCAGATTAACTTGAAAAAAGACGATAAAATAATAATTGGAGTGTGCCCGAAAGAAGATGAAGCTTGGAATGAAGGGGTTGTCGGCTTAGTGGCAGGTAGAATTTGTGAAAAATATTATTTGCCGACTTTAATTATTACTAAAGCCGAGGGCGGTTACAAGGGCTCAGGCAGAAGTATTGATGAATTTAATTTAGCTATAGCGGTTGAAGACAGTGAAGAACTATTAGACAAGTACGGAGGGCACCCGGCGGCTTGCGGTTTTTGTTTAGAGAAAAAAAATCTTGGAAAATTTATAGAAAGAATAAAAAAGTATGCTAATAAAAAATTGGCCGGGATTGATTTGCGGCCAAAGTTAGAAATAGATAGTGAATTAGAATTTAGCGAGATAAATAATGAATTAGTTGAGGCTATAGAAAAATTTGAGCCCTTTGGCGAAGGTAATCCTCGCCAAAAATTCGTTAGTAGAAATATACTAATTAGAGACGTAATAAATATGGGCATAGACAGCCAGCATGTTAAATTTAGGTTGGATAACGGCTTATGGGCTTTAGCTTTTGGCCAAGCAGAAAATTATAAAGATTTAAAAATTGGAGATAAAGTTGATATTGTCTATTATGTTGAAGAAAATAGGTTTAACGGAAAGGTGAATTTACAACTCAAGATTATTGATATAAAAAATTGTTGATAGATGATAGAATTTATTAGATTCTTACACGAGTTATAAGTTATGAGTTATAGGTGACTTTGTTGCACGAATAATTTTTTAGACAAAATCATCCTATGTTCATTAAATTTTAGACAACTAGATAACTATCCGGCATACCAAAACTTGTCATTTTATTAAGTATTGAAACTGATAATAAAAATTCTGCTTTTTGG
>JBDRJA010000107.1:0-6025 GCA_043815345.1 Patescibacteria group bacterium
TTTAGATACAATTCTATTTTTTCCCTTTCGTAGAAAGTAATTCTTGATATTTTTGACATATAGGCAATTTAGCTAAAATTAGTTAACTGCCTATATTACTATTATTCTTGGGGTGGTGCAATGGGTATTGATTCTAGTAAAATTGCTTTTACCTTGACACATATAAAAACATACGATATATTAATTAACTAACTAATTTTATTTATTAATATATTCGCAATTCGCGTCATTGGCATGCATTCGCAAATTCGCGTCACATCTATGTTAACTTCCGAACAACAAATTTTTGAACAAATCAAAAAAGCTAAAAATATATTAATTACCTTTCCCCAAGACTGGAACGGTGATTCTATTTCTAGCGCTTTAGCGTTTTTTTTATTCTTAAAAAAATTAGATAAAAATGTTGAAATAGCTGCCGATAGCTATATTAAGAATCGCGCCATCCAGCAGGAGCCCAATAAATTATACTCTTTTCTGCCTTCTATTCATGAAATTAAAAATACTATTAATAACCTGCGTAAATTTATTATTTCTCTGGATATTACTAATACGAAAGTAGACCAAATAAAATATAAAGTTGAAGAAAATGTCTTAAATTTTATAGTTTCTCCCAAAAAAGGATTTTTTACTCCGGATGATATAAGCTCTCGCTCCGGAGAATTTAAATATGACTTAGTTATCACTCTTGACTCGCCTGACTTAGAGTCGCTGGGAAAAATTTATGATAATGATACGGAATTTTTTTATAATACCCCAATTATAAATATTGACCATCATTCTGATAATGAAGAATTCGGGCAAATTAATTTAATTGAACTAACCGCTGTATCAACCTCAGAAATTCTATTTTCTTTATTTGATGCCTATTCCCGAGATATAATTAATGAAGATATTGCTACCTGCTTACTAACTGGAATAATTTGCAAAACGAAAAGCTTTAAAACTTCTAATATTACCCCCCGCACCTTACTTACAACTTCCCAGCTTATCTCAATGGGAGCGCGCCGGGAAGAAATCGTTAATCGGCTCTATCGCTCACGTAATTTAAACGTTTTAAAACTATGGGGAAGAGTATTAGCTAAATTAGCTAGCACTTTAGAAAATAAACTAATCTGGTCAACCCTTATACAAGAAGATTTTACTAAAACCAATTCAAATGAAGAAAGCTTAATTGACGTAATTGATGAATTAATTATTAATATCCCGCAAGCTAAGGTAATCGTTATTATTTATGAAATGCCGCCTCAAGTCAACAAAGAAGAACAAACAGCTTCTCCCATTACTAATATCATCGTCTATTCAATTAAAAACATTGATTCCATTGACTTAATTAAGGAATTAAACCCTATCGGAACTAAAAGAATAGCGCAGGCAAAACTAGAAAAAGGAGTGCAAACATCTGAAAAAGAAGTAATTGAATTAATAAAAATCAAATTGGAAAAATTATCTCTTTAGATATCTTGAAATAAATAAATAAAAATGATATATTAAGGCAAAAGGTAAGATATCCTTTTTTATTTTGCGCCCATAGCTCAGTGGTCAGAGCACCGGCCTTATAAGCCGGGGGTCGATGGTTCAAGTCCATCTGGGCGCACAACTAGGGCTCGTAGCTCAGCTGGTTAGAGCGCTACGTTGACATCGTAGAGGTCTCCAGTTCAAATCTGGACGAGCCCACATAAACGATAGTAAATTAGAGCGCAGAGCCTGTCCCGTTGAAAAACGGGATTGACATCGTAGAGGTCACTGGTTCCCAGCCTGCGGCAGGCAGGAAATCCAGTATCGCCCACAAACTCTTGCATAATTCTTATAACAATTCTATAATAAATATATAATTTAACATTTTAAATTTAATTTTTTAATTTAAAAAATATGGGAAATTTTTTTCAAAGGCTGGCTGGTATAGATAATAAAAAAGTAAATATTGATAAAACTAATGATATTAATAAGGGGCGAGAATTAAAAAGAGCACTAGAAGATGAAATTGACAGTAGAATTGAGGAAGATAAAGAAAATGAATGGATAGATGGTGATTATGAAGAGGGGCAATTATCCATTGATGTTTATCAAACTCCTAAAAAAATTATTATAAAATCCACTATTGCCGGAGTTAAGCCCGAGGACATAGATATTTCTATAAATAACGACATGCTTACAATTAGAGGCAAGAGGGAGGGAGGAGAAGAAATAGAAGAAGATAATTACTTATATAAAGAATGCTATTGGGGAACTTTTTCTCGTTCTATTATCTTGCCTGTAGAAGTTGAAGCAAATAAAATTGAAGCTGTTTTAGAAAATGGCGTATTAACAATTACCTTGCCAAAGGCCAAGACTGCAAAACAAATTTCGGTAAAAGTAAAAGAAGGCTAACTTATCAAAAATTTTTATTATGAAAATCGCTCTAACTATCGACCGCTTTGAGGAAAATAAAGCAGTATTAAAAACGGTTGACAATCAAACTATTGTTTGGCCAAAAGAAAAATTACCCAAAGATATAAAAGAAGGAACGGCTTTAACTATCATAATCTCTAATAATTCTGAGTTAGCTGAAGAGAAAAAAAAATCCGCTAAAGATATTCTAAATGAAATTTTAGATGTCAATAATTAGTAAATTACTAAATTGTAATTTGATAATCACTAACCCATGCTATTTAATATATTAAAAGCAAAAAATACAAAAATAAAATGGCCACTTTATATTGTGGCTATTTTTTTAATTATTTTCCTCATTTCTCTAACCGCTTTTTTTATTTTTGAAAAAATTTACGAAAACCAAATTTACCCTAGAACTACTTTGGGAGATATTAAATTGTCTGGCCTAATGATTGAGGAAGCAAAAAAATTATTAAACAAAAAGATTGATGGCATTAACCAAGAAGGAATTAACCTAGTGTATAATGATCAAAAGACGACTATATTACCAATCATTTCTTCTTTTGGAAGTGACTTAGTTTATCAAATTATTTCTTTTAATTCCGAAAAAACTATAGATCACGCATTTAACATCGGGCGGGGCAATAACTTTTTTATTAACCTTGAAAATAAAATTAAAGGTTTAATATTTGGACAATCTATTAATTTAATATATAAAATAAATGATGAAGACATAATAAAAACTATTAAAGAAAATTATGAAAAATTCGAAATTCCATTCAATAATGCGGAGTTAATAGCCACGTCAACAGAAGCTTCTGCCGGACAAGAAAAAATTATTTTTAGCATCAGAGAGGATAAAATAGGGAAGGCCATCAATTATGAAAAAGCAATTAATGAATTAAAAACAAACTTAGCTAATTTAAATATTTCTCCGATTAAACTCCTTACAAAAACCCAATATCCAACTATTAAAAAAAGTGAATGTTTAAATATAGAATCCCAAGCACATAAAATTATTTCTTTAGAGCCGTTAACTTTAAAATATGGAGACC
Organism: Patescibacteria group bacterium; assembly: GCA_043815345.1. Lineage (GTDB taxonomy): Bacteria > Patescibacteriota > Patescibacteriia > Patescibacteriales > CAYMCJ01 > JBDRJA01. Next base: position 3,426 of record JBDRJA010000107.1, read on the forward strand.
AGCAATGGATAATTAACAATAAAGATTTATCCCAAATTTTAGCCTTAAATAGAAATAAAGAAAATAAAATAATCGTAGGATTAGATAGGGCCGCTCTAACTAATTTATTAAAAGAAAAAGTGGCTGCCAAAATTGATAAAGATCCGATTAATGCCCGCTTTGAAATTACCAAGGGTAAAGTAACCGAATTTCAAGTAAGCAAAGACGGTTTAAGATTAAATATAGAGGCCAGCATAAATAAAATCGAGGACCAATTTACTATCCTTAAAAATAATTTAGAATTAGGAATTACTAGTAACCAAGACAACGCCAGCAGCACAATTAATCTAATAGCTGAAGTAATTAAAAGTACTATACATGCGGGCGATATAAATAATTTAGGGATTAAAGAAATCATTGGAACCGGACATTCTAATTTTGCCTACTCTCCCCCTAACCGCCGCCATAATATTGGTGTTGGCGCCGGAGCTCTAAACGGCCTATTAATAAAAGCTGGCGAAGAATTTTCTTTAATTAAAGCCCTGGGAGACATTAATGCTGTTAATGGTTATCTCCCTGAATTAGTTATTAAAGGAAATAGAACTATTCCTGAATATGGCGGAGGTTTATGCCAAATCGGTACAACTATGTTTCGTACAGCGCTAGCTTCTGGGCTTCCGATTACCGCGAGGCGTCATCATTCTTATCGAGTTTCTTATTACGAACCGGCTGGCACAGACGCAGCCGTATATGACCCCTGGCCTGATGTTCGCTTTATTAATGATACAAATAAACAAATCTTAATCCAAGCCAGAATTGAGGGTGATGATATATATTTTAATTTTTGGGGCACTGAAGACGGCCGAATAGCTGAACAGACTAAACCAATTATCTATAACATTGTTAAGCCTCCGCCAACTAAAACAATTGAAACTCTTGATTTGCCAATAGGTCAAAAAAAATGCACTGAACGCGCCCATAACGGAGCGGATGCTTACTTTGATTACATAGTTACTTATCCCCCCAATACTTCAACTTCAACGCCAGAAAAAAAAGAAGAAAGGTTCGAGTCTCACTATGTCCCCTGGCAGGAGGTCTGTTTAATTGGGGTAGAAAAATTATCAGATGAAACTGCCAGCTCAACTGAAGACGTCTTAGAAGAAGATTAATAAATTTAGCTTTGGGACAAACCCACAAGTCTACTTAATTTTGTAAACACCGTAAATATTGCTCTTTAATTGACCATAAATATAATAACCTACTTTTAACAGGCTTACATACTTTTGTCTATTCTGTAAGCTTGCCTATGGTCGGAAATTATAAAATAAAAAAGCACCATAAGTGGCGCTTATTATTTCTGTCGCGGATAATTTTAGCCTGCTTAAACGGGCTTACAAGATTATGGCTTAGAGCTTGGAAAGGCTCATGGTTTTATTTGTTTAATATCAGAAATTTTAAACCCCGGCTTAAGACCGAATTTAGCCATAAATTTCTTATACTCTGCTAAAGTAATAAATCCACATCCCTTAGCTTTTCCTAATAGTTTATCTCCCGGCCAATCCTGAAAATCAGCAATAATCAAAATGCCATTCATTTTTAAAACATTTCGAGCTCTTGTTGACAAATTACCAGCAGCCAAGGTTTCAATTTTCAGATTAAGAAAATCAGTTATGACTGCCGGGCTAAATTTAATCACCTTTACACCGCCTAATATTTTCATAAATATATTTTTTACACCCTCAATTCTTTCAATCCTATTTTGCAAATCAAAAATAGTTTTAATCAATGCTTTTCTATTGTCTCCAAAAAATATTCTAAAAATTATTGCATACCTTTGACGTAACTTTTTTATAATCTGGTTTATTTCTGTCTCAATATTTTCACCAGACATTTTAGAAATCCTTCCGATTCTTTTCTCGTCAAGGCTCTTGCCAAAAGGAAGGCCAAACTTTTGCATTAATATTTTAGATTCTAGCTCAGTCAACCCCTCTAATAATCCAAAATGTATTATTTTAATATCAGCCTGATCTAAGCTGGAAACTTTTCCCAAAATTATTCTCCTCATTTCTTTTTTTGGATTTTGAGAAATAATTCTGCAAAATAATTCCGTGTATCCTACTAAATTATAAAAATCCATATCGATTTCCTTTCCAAAAATAATTTTTCTTTAAAAAGTTATCCACAACAAAGTATAAAAAAATTAAAAAAGATCAACTAATGCGGGCAGGCAAGAAAATTTCTTCTAGGTATTCTCGAGCCCATAATAGAAAACAAAAAAATTATTTACTATTAAGGGCCCAAAAAACCTAGTGAGAAAATCCCCATGCTTGTCGTGCCTGGCCCGCATAAATTGACCTTGTATTTAAAAGCAAGATGTAAAATCAAACAACTGTTTATACTACCATGGGAAAAATATTTTGTCAAGTTTTTTTTAAATTACCTATAAACCTTTAGCTAATATTAAATAATTTTAGTAAATAAACAATCTTGCAAGGCTAAATATTTTATATTATTTAGCTATTTTTAATTATAGTAAAAAACGATTAATAAGTTATTAAAAAATAACCAATAAAATAAAATATAATAACAAAATAAAAAAAATATTTCTTTAATAATAAAAA
>JBDRJA010000108.1:0-2625 GCA_043815345.1 Patescibacteria group bacterium
TTTTTATGGTTACTTGTTCTAAGTATTCTTATTTAAATTCCAGTATAGTTAAAGAAATAGCGAGTTTAAATGGTAACATATCCCAGTTGGTCCCGGAAATTGTAGAGAAAAAGTTAAAGACATTATTTTTCAATAAAAAAGCTTAAAAAAGAACTTTAGCAATTTTTTTGGTGAAAATATTTATTATTGAATTGGAGTAAAAATCTATCTGGATAATAAAGAGAAACAATGTACTATTTTAAAAGATATTTTTTAATTATTATAATCACAGTTCTAATCTTACTTAATCTAATACCTACTCCCTATTTCCTGATAATTCCCGGGCAGGCCATCAATCTTAGCAAAAATATTACGGTAGAAAACGGCGAAAAAGACGCTAAAGGCCAATTTCTCCTCACTTCAACCGCTATAATAAAAGCCAATTTATTATTATATATTTATGGATTTTTTGACCCTAATATCGATTTAAAAAATAGGCATGATGAAATATTATTGAATATGAAACAAAAAGATTATGTTGATATAATGGAAAAATTAATGCAGGAAAGCCAGATGAAATCCAAAGTTGTAGCTATAAGGAAAGCAGGATATTCTCCGGAAATATCAGGACGAGGAATATTGATTAACGGAATATTAGATAATAGTCCGGCAAGAAATAAATTATTACCGGGTGATGTGATTACAAAAATTGATGGACAACCGGTTTACACTCTGGAAGAATTTTCAGAAATTATCAGAAGTTATAATTTAAGTCAAATTGTAAAAATTACTTTTTTAAGAGATAATAGTACTTATTCAACATCAATTCCTCTCATTGAACTTCCTAGTACTGATGATGAAACAGAAGGAATAGGGATAGGTATCTATACTGATACTAAAGATCTTCAATGCAGATTCCCTTTAAAAATAGAAATAAATTTAGAAAAGATAAAAGGACCTTCTGCTGGTCTAATGATTGCCTTAGAAATATTGAATCAATTAGCCGAAAATGATCTAAGCAGTGGTTTGTTGATCGCCGGTACCGGTAATTTAAGTATGGATGGGAGAATAACCGAAGTAGATGGAATTAAACAAAAAATTATTTCAGCAAAAAAACAAAAAGCCGATGTATTTTTAGTGCCTAAAAATAATTACCCAGAAGCTCTTAAGTTCGGTCACGGTATTAAAATCATTCCGGTTGATGATTTTGATGATACAATAATGAAATTAATAAAATTATAAAATTATTATGGATGATTAGAAATAATTTAGTCTTTTTTTATTACTATTTTGTTAGTGAAATCAAGCCGAGCCACCCTATCTTCTGATTGTTTACTACCAAGAACATATATATCAGTAGCAAGAATGTCATAATCAAGCATCTTCACTAATCTATTTCGAACACGATTATTTTCCTCGAAAATTGTTTGCCTTAAATAATTTGATAACTTACTGAGTAAAGGCGTAGAAGAATTTTTTTTAATAGCTCTTAATAGAGTTTTCCCTTTTTTAGAGAATCCCAAAATCCTTGCATATAAAGGCCCATACTTATTGAATATGGCTATATCTTCTTTGGATAGATTCATTATAATGTGCAAAATTATGCGTTGAATTTTAGTACGGGTATATCTCCTGGTTTTAATTGAATTAATTAAGTGCTCAACGGAATAAGATTTTAAAGATGCTTTCTTTATTCTATTTTCCAATCCCTCGGTTACTCCCTGAATACGAGAAATATTTTCCAACGACATCCTTCTCAGGGTAGCAAGAATATATTGCTGGTAAGAGTCGAGGGTAATAGGACCTCTGCCTTCTCTTAATTCACTCTCTAATACAGAAAATCCTGATGGAGGAATGGTTGATTTTATTTTATCATTTAGCATAAAAAGGTCGGTTTTAGGGGGGCTCAAGTTATTTAGTATTTCATTTCTGATAGAGGTAGCACTGGAAATTTTACCTTTAATGTTTTTTTGATGATAGCTTGCTCCTATTCTTTTTATGGCTATAGGCTTAATTTTGCTTTTTAAATTTAATAGATGTTTTATATATTCTAAAGCTAAAATGTTATTGGGGTATTTTAATAATTTACTTAACTCTAAAGTTGATATTTTTTCTAAACCGTCTATTCCAAATACCCTATTATATTCACATAAGGCCTGGCTCCTTGCTTTGGGAAATTCGTATCCTTTTTTACTATTGTATACTATCAACTCTTTATATTTCTGTGGTTCAACATGTAAAAAATTGCTTATAGAGTAAAGGGTATCAAGGTTATCAGTTTCACAACCAAAACATAGATAATCTATAATCTTAAGCGAATCAAGTAATTTTACTGCTCCAAAGGCAAAACCATTTGCATCCTGAGTAGAAAAAACAAAAGGGAGTTCAATTATCAGATCAACACCGGCATTTAATGCCATCTTTGTACGGGCCCATTTATTTATAATTGCGGGCTCTCCTCTCTGCAGAAAATTTCCACTCATGACTGCTACTACATAATCTGCTCTGGTTATTTCTTTTGCTTTAAAAAGATGGTAAAGATGGCCATTGTGAAAAGGATTATATTCAGTAATTATTCCTAATATTTTCATAAGATTTCTCGATTTAAAAAATATTTTATGTTATAATTATACAAAATTTGCAATA
>JBDRJA010000109.1:0-5089 GCA_043815345.1 Patescibacteria group bacterium
TTTTAATTAATTTTCCAATATATTTAATATTTTTTCTGGTTAATAATACATGGCAAGGCAAGGTGATGCAGGTTTTATGATATTCTTCCATGTTGGGTAATCTTACATTTTTATAGCCATTCTGACGATAATACGGATGCGAGTAAACTGCCGGGTAATGAAAATTCACGCCTACTTCATTCTGCCTTAAATATGACATCAACCTATCTCTGTCTGCCAACTTTTTTGTCCTTATTACATATATATGCCAAGCTGAATAAATACTTGCTAATTCTACCGGTAAAATAATTTCCTTAACTTTCTTTAATTCCTGCTCATACCACTTCACTACTTGGTGCCTTTTTGTAATAAATTTATCTAGCTTTTTTAATTGGCTAATCCCCAATACTGCCTGGATATCAGTCATCCTATAATTGTAGCCCAATTCCATCATTACATTTTTCCCTTTTTTGTCCTTAAATATGCCATGAGACCGCAAATAAATAAGTTTTTTATAATAAGCTTCATTATTGGTAACTATGGCTCCCCCTTCGCCAGTAGTAATTGACTTAACCGGATGAAAGCTAAATATTGCCATGTCAGAATATTTACAGCTACCGATTTTTACATTTCTGTACTTTCCACCTAAGCTATGGCAGGCATCTTCAATAACTATTAGTTTATATTTTTTAGCAATCTTATTAATCTTTTCCATTTCGCAAGACTGGCCGGCAAAATTGACTGGCGCTATCGCTTTTGTTTTTTTGGTAATTAATTTTTCAATTTCCTTTTCGTCAATATTATAAGTATCCAACCTAATATCACAAAAAATAGGCTTAGCTCCTATGACCATAAGCATATTAGCCGTAGCCACAAAAGTATTGGGAGTAGTAATAACTTCATCATTCTTTTTTATTCCAGCCGTTAAATAAGCTAAATGTAAAGCGGCTGTGCCATTGGCGCAAGCCACTGCATATTTAGCGCCGCAATACCTTGCTAAAACTTTTTCAAATTCTAATACTTTTGGCCCTTGAGTTAGCCAATCTGATTTTAGAACCTTAATAACTTCATTTATATCATTTTTATCTATAAATTGTTTGCCGTAAGTAATCATGAACTTTTTTATTACAAGTTAGGCGTAAACGCACATCAATTGCAGGGTACGTTCCTGCCTGTCGGCAGGCAGGTGGCTAAATTGTTTGAAGGTTTCAATATTTAGCTAACGCCGTCCCGCCTCTTCCCAGTTTTTAAATTATACACTTTAAGAGTAATAATAGTATAAATACTCAGATGATTGAGGAAACATTTTATAATTACATAAACTGGGGAGGTGAAAAGATATGCTTTACCTGATATTGGGCATTAAAATAAACCAACTTTGAAATTCCTTTACGATAAATTATTTTCTATAATTTTTTTAAGCTCTTCTTTCGTTATCCATTTTTTATTTACGTCGCTTGTAAAATCAATATCTTCGGATAACTTTTTACCTAGTTTTAAATATTTCTCAAAATTATTTTCAATGCTAAAAATCTCTTGAAATTCAGGCAATAGAACAAAATAATCATCTAAATCCATAGAATGCATCGCCTCCTCTTTTGTTAGTAAGGTTTCATGTAATTTCTCGCCTGGCCTAATACCGACAACTTCCCTCTGGGCGTCAGGAGCCAAGCAGTCAAACAAATCAACTAGCTTCATGCTTGGGGCTTTAGGGATAAAAATTTCTCCCCCCTCCATTTTATCTAAAGCAAATAGAACTAAATTAAAGGCCTGTTCTATGGTTATCCAAAAACGAGTCATTCTTTCGTCTGTGATATAAACCCTATCTGAACCTTGGTTATCCAATAGAGTTTCTACGATACTGCCCCTGCTGCCTATTACATTCCCGTATCTAACACTGCTGAATTTAACTTTTCCTCCCGAGTATGAATTACCGCTTATGAATAATTTTTCCGCGCAGAGCTTAGTTGAGCCGTATAAATTTACTGGTTGAGCCGCCTTGTCAGTTGATATCAATAAAACTTTCTCCACTCCCTGGTCTATGGCGGCGTCAATAACGTTCTGACTGCCGATAATATTTGTTTTTACTGCTTCAAAAGGGTTATATTCCAATGTTGGAACCTGTTTTAAGGCCGCCGCATGCACAATAATATTAATCCCCCTAAACGCTCTTTGCAAACGCTGTAGATCTCTTACGTCGCCAATGAAAAATCGCAATCTTTTTTTTGCATCCTTAAACTCTTCTTCCATTTTAAACTGTTTTAGCTCGTCTCTGCTAAATATAACAATTTTTTCAGCTTGAGAATTTTCAATTAAATACTTAATAAAACCCCTGCCGAAAGAGCCAGTCCCTCCTGTAATTAAAATTGATTTGTTTCGTAAAAATTCTAAATTCATAAAATTAATCATAAAAATATTTAATAATTTTAGTTTTGCCTACTAAATAATCTATTACTTTCCCTCTATTTCCTGAACTAAGGCCTTAAGCATATGTGCGGTGCATTCAGTTTCGGTCAAGCTCGACTGCTCTTTTGTTATTTTTTCAAAATATCCATGAATACTTATTTTATCTAAGCTGGCTAAATAATTAATGATTCTCTGTCTATTAATTTTGTACCCTGATAAAATTTTTTCAATTGCTTTCTGGCATGAGTCAACGCTGTTCACCCTAAATACGCCAGGACAATCACGATACCAGGCGTAACCAAAAACCAAAGCCGGTTTTAACCTTAAAACGGCTTCCCAGCAAGTTGTGCCCGTTACCGAGGCTACGGCCTGCGCTCTATTAATTAACTCCACCGGATTAGTCTTTAATGGTATTAATTGAACATTTTTTAACTTAGCAATTGACTTATAGTAGCCTTCATAACGATAATTAAAGTAAGACAGGCCGTAAGGCAGCCATTGATAAGGATGTTCTTTTACGTAGATTACCCAATCTTTTGGGACAGCGGCGGATAATATTTTAACCATAAGAACTTGATCAACAAATACACCGCCCAAAGGACTAGTTGTACACTCTGGTTGATAGTGAAGAGCTACGTAAATATATTTTTTGCTTAAATCAGGTTTCTTCTGCAGACTTGTATATTCTTTTTTAAGGTTGGACTTAAATTGCTTTATTATGTAATTATATGTTTTTTTAAAAATAGAAAAATCCAATATACTTACCACTATCATCTTTAATTTTAATAATAATAAATTTATTCCAGAATATCTATTAGAAAGCGCCTTTACGTCAGGCGGAATAGTATAAACCCCTTTTTCCACCTGTTCATTATAATATTTTTTTATATCAGGGCTTAAATCCTCTAATTTAAAATTTTTATCCTTGTTTCGCTTTATTTCTTTTTTTAAATAAAGGCTGCCTATTTTAATGTCGTTTATTAATAATAACCTGTCGGCTATTCTAGCATATTCAAACATAATGGTTTTAATGCCTAATTTTTTGGCCAAGGAATACACTAAAAAATTATACCCCGAATGAGGCCAAAGAGCAAAAATAATTACATCTGGCTTTAACTTTTTTATTACCCCGTGCCAATATTGAAGCATGGAGTGAAAAAAATGTTTTTTCTCTAGAGCAACCTTTCTCATTTTTTCAAATAACTTCATAGTCAACAAAACAGATTCTGTTTCATAAAACTGCTTTATAAAATCTTCTCCCGGAGGGGCAAATTCTATTCCTTTAAATTCTCTCGGTCGTATTCCGGATACAGCATCACTGTGACGATGGAATATGGTCTGGTTTAACTTCAGCTTACTAATTTCAATACTTTTTTCATTATCTCCTCCTACCCAATACAATACCTTATGCCCCCTTTTTTGTAATTCAAGGGCAACATCATAAAATTCTCTCTTTGTGTTGTTCCAGCCTATTAAAAAAATTCTCATAAATAGAAGCTAATAAAAATTATTTAATATTTTTTTCGGATTAATACTTTTAAGCAATAACTTTTTAATTTCTTCTACGGCCATAGTTTTTCTGCTTTCGGTACTATGGTCGCCAATTTCACTTTTGCTGGTATTTAGATATTCTGGCGAGCCTGATTCAGGAGCCCCAAAGTCCATAACCGGAGTAATTATAAACATATCGTCGTTTTCTAAGGCATTAATAGACTCTACTTTAGTTAATATTTTTTCATGCAAACGCTCCCCTTTTTGTAGGCCAATAATCTTAATTTCAATATCTTCGGGATTTAAATTAAATTCAGGGGCATAAAGCTCTCTCATCGCCCGAGCTAAATCAATTATTTTTATAGTAGCTATATCTTTAAGTACAAAAATTTCCCGTCCCTGCATAAAGTTTGAAGCCTTAAAAACAAGATCAACTGCATCATTAATTGACATAAAAAAGCGACAAACATTTTCATCAGTAACAGTCATCGGCCCTCCGCTCTTAATCTGCTCAAAAAATAAAGGAATTACTGAGCCGCGGGAGCCTAGTACATTACAGAAACGGACGAAACAAAAATTAGTTGGCCGCGTACCTCGGTAGTGGGCCAGCATCATTCTTTCGGCCAGTAGTTTAGTGCAGCCCATTACGCTGACTGGATCGGCCGCCTTATCAGTAGAAATGCCAATTACTTTAGAAACATTATTAGCCATGGCACAGTCAATAATATTTTGCATGCCAATAACATTAGTTTGTACTGCCTCAAAAGGATCGTTTTCGCAAGCTACTACATGCTTCATGGCAGCCGCGTGAAAAACAATGTCAACATTTTCCATAGCCTTATAAAGGCGGTCTTTATTTCTTATATCCCCTATTAAAAACCTTACCTTCTTATCACCGTCTAAGGCATGCTTTAAGTTATATTGTTTTGACTCATCTCGGCTCAAAACTCTAATTTGCTGCGGTTCAAACTTTAATAGCTTTTTTACAATAGCAGAGCCAATTGAGCCAGTGCCTCCTGTTACTAATATTTTTTTATTTTTAAAATCTTCTATCATATTTTTTTACCTAAAAAAGACTTTGTTGCACGAATAATTTTTTAGACAAAATCATCCTATGTTCATTAAATTTTAGACAACTAGATAACTATCCGGCATACCAAAACTTGTCATTTTATTAAGTATTGAAACTGATAATAAAAATTCTGCTTTTTGG
>JBDRJA010000110.1:0-3687 GCA_043815345.1 Patescibacteria group bacterium
GCTTCAGCAGAGTCGTTTAATGCAAAGTTGAAAGGATTTAGGGCCATAGTCAGAGGAGTGAGAGATGTAAAATTCCATCTTTTTAGGATTGCCAAATTATATGGTTAAATATACTTACTCCAGACATATTGCGTATGACCCATAATATTGTTAATTTTTAGCTAATTTTAAGTGGGGATAAGTAAAAAAATGTAAATAAAATTATGGTTTTTTATTTTTGTTATCTACTATTAATTATTTGCTATCTATTTATATTTAAGATTAGCATAAAAAAGTAATATTTTTATTAATCATTTTAATTACACAGTGAATAATCATTTAAAACACGGATTACCGAAAGATTGGAAGTATACCTCATTAAATTATCCGGATATTATTGATGATTATTTTGAATAAATAATTGTGCTGAATTTATTATTATAAAAACGAAAACAAAAAAACGAAGGCGACATTCAGGAATGTCGCCTTCGTTTTTGTGCCGCCTTCGTTTTATATTTATCATTATAGCACCTTTTTCAAATACTCTCCCGTATAGCTCTTTTTGTTATTAGCAATTTCTTGAGGAGTACCAACGGCAATAACCTCTCCACCTTTATCTCCGCCCTCCGGCCCTAAGTCAATAATATGGTCAACTGATTTAATAACGTCTAAATTGTGTTCAATAATTAAAACTGTATTACCTTTATCAACAAGCTGGTTTAAAACTTGCAGTAATCTTTTTATATCATCAAAATGAAGTCCGGTAGTTGGCTCGTCTAAGATGTATAGAGTTTTACCCGTAGCGCGGCGGGATAACTCGGTGGCTAGTTTAACGCGTTGGGCTTCCCCGCCGGAAAGAGTCGTAGCGGATTGGCCTAATTTAATATAGCCTAAACCAACTTCGTTAAGAGTTTCTAATTTTTGATTAATAGCCGGAATATTTTTGAAAAAATTCATGGCTTCTTCAACCGTCATTTTTAAGACATCCGAGATATTTTTTTCCTTATAGTATATTTCTAAGGCTTCTTTATTATAGCGCTGGCCATGGCAAATTTCGCATTCAACGTAAATATCAGGCAAAAATTGCATCTCAATTTTTACCAAGCCATCACCGGCGCAAGCTTCGCACCGGCCGCCGACTACATTAAATGAAAATCGGCCGGCTTTATAGCCTCTAATTTTTGCTTCAGGAAGACTGGCGAACAAGTCGCGGATAGGCGTAAAAGCGCCGGTGTAAGTGGCCGGGTTAGAGCGAGGAGTACGGCCGATTGGTGATTGATCAATGTTTATAACTTTATCAATGTAATATATGCCTTCAATTGTTTTATGCTGGCCTGGCTCCTGCTTAGCCCGATAAAATTTCTTACTTAAAGCGCGGGCTAAAATATCTGTCATTAAAGTCGATTTACCAGAGCCGGAAACACCGGTGATAGCGATAAAAGTTCCTAAAGGGAAATTAACATCAATATTTTTTAAGTTATGTTCGCTGGCGCCAATAACTTTTAAATTTTTTCCATTTCCTCGCCTATATTTAGTTGGCAGGGGTATTGATTTTTTTCCTGATAAATATAGGCCAGTTAAAGACTTGGTGGATTTTTTTATTTTTGCGGGCGGACCATCAACAACAATTTTTCCGCCATGCTCTCCGGCGCCAGGTCCGACATCAATTAAATAGTCAGCTGCCATCATCGTAGCTTCGTCATGCTCAACTACAATTACCGTATTGCCTAGATCACGTAAATTTTTTAAGGTATTAATAAGTTTATTGTTATCCCGCTGATGCAGTCCGATTGATGGCTCATCTAAGATATAAACGACTCCCACTAAAGCCGAACCGATTTGGGTAGCCAAACGAATTCGTTGGGCTTCGCCGCCAGACAAGGTATTAGCGGCTCTGTTTAAAGTTATATAATCAAGGCCGACATTAGTTAAGAAATTAAGCCGCGCTTTTATTTCTTTTATAATCTGGGCAGAAATTTTTTTATCTCGAGCAGTTAATTTACTGGAGTTTTCTAATTCATTAAAAGTGATTTTAGCCTGGTCAATGGGTTTTATTGATATTTCATAGATTGACAAATCATTAACTTTTACGGCCAGCATTTCTGGTTTTAATCTTTTTCCATCACATGAGGGACAAATTAAAACCCGCATATATTGATCTATCTCTCGGCGGATATAATCAGATTCGGTTTGTTTATAGCGCCTTTCTAAATTAGGAATTACTCCTTCAAAGTCAGTCGTTAATTCACCGGTAAAGCGATCACTTTCGTATTCCACATTATAATTTTTTTCTCCAGTACCGTAAAGGACAATGCTAAGTTGATTTTTACTTAAATTTTTAATGGGTGTATTAAGGTCAAAGCCATGTTTTATGGCTACGGTACCAAGAATTCGCATCATCCAGGATTGCCCGTTGGCATTATTATGCGACCAGGGCTTTATGGCTCCTTGGGCGACGGTTAAATTAGAATTAATTATTAATTCAGGATCAATTTCTAGCTTAGTGCCTAATCCCGAACATTCAGGGCAGGCTCCATGAGGAGAATTAAAAGAGAAGTTTCTTGGTTCTAGTTCCGACAAATTAATGCCACAATCAGGGCAGGCAAAGAGTTGAGAATAAGTAGTATCTTTTGTTGCCTCATTTTCTTTATTTAAAGCGGATTGTATTATTGTTTTATTGTTATATTGTTTTTTTGAGTTATTAGATAATGAAATGGTAACCAGCCCGTTTGCTAAGTCCAAAGCTTTTTCAATAGATTCAGTTAGGCGGGCAATATCCTCCTTGTTTTTACCAGCAGTCAAGCGGTCAACAACAATTTCGAGGCTATGTTTTTTTTGTTTATCTACGGCCATATCTTCTATTTCTTCTAAAGCATAAATTTTAGAATCAAAACGAACACGGCTAAAACCGGCTTTAGCAATGCCGTCTAAAATATTCTTATGCTCGCCCTTTTTGTCTTTGATAATTGGAGCTAAGATGGTGAGGTCTTTATTTAGATATTGTTTCATTGCCTGATCAACGATTTCATCAATAGAGTGCTTTCTAATTTTTTTTCCACATTTTGGACAATGAGGAACACCGATGCGGGCAAAAAGGAGGCGCAAATAGTCATAAATCTCTGTAACGGTCCCTACTGTAGAACGGGGATTATGAGAGGTTGATTTTTGGTCAATGGAAATAGCCGGAGAAAGGCCTTCAATTAAATCAACATCAGGCTTATCCATTAAACCAATAAATTGCCGGGCGTAAGCAGATAAAGATTCAACATAGCGGCGCTGGCCCTCGGCGTAAATAGTATCAAAAGCTAAAGAAGATTTACCAGATCCGGAAAGGCCGGTAATTACGACAAATTTGTCCCTAGGAATATTAATATTAATATTTTTTAGATTATGGACTCGGGCGCCTTTGATTTTAATATAATTAGTGTTGTTTTTACTAGGCATTGTAGTGATGTTAATCCGCGAATAAATGCAAATGTCGCGAATTGCGAATTATGTGAATAATTTTTAAATATGACAGAAAGTATTATACTTTAAATTTCTCGAATTGGCAAGGGAAATATAGGCATACTAGAATCAATACCCATTGCACCACCCCAAGAATAATAGTAATATAGGCAGTTAACTAATTTTAGCTAAATTGCCTATATGTCAAAAATATCAAGAATTACTTTCTACGAAAGGGAAAAAATAGAATTGTATCTAAAA
>JBDRJA010000111.1:0-8445 GCA_043815345.1 Patescibacteria group bacterium
TTTATCGTTAAATCCGGTACAATTAAAAAATAGCATCAATGAAAAAGTAAAAATTATCCGTAAATCAAGCGGACAGCATAGTAATATAATTAATGTCCCAACCGTAACCGCCAAAGTAACATTGTTAAATGTCTAAATGCGAATTTTAATATTTCATTCAAATTTATTTATCGCATTATAGAAAAATATTAAATGTTAAAAAAAATATCAGGCACCTTACCCTTCTAATTTTTTCTTACCAAGCAGGACAAAATATTATGTAATCCAAAATGTTATATTTTATTAATTGCTTCTACTATACCTTCTTATGATCATTAAATTTTAAAATGCTATAATTGAAAAATATAAAAAATTATGATAACCTTAAATTTAGGATAATCGGGGTGTAGCGCCCCGCCCCTCACGAAGAGTAGGAAAAGTACAGGGATGGCCCCGTCAAATTTCGTTTCGCTCAATGACGCTGACCTAATGGGCTATCCCTATAAGGTTATCATAGGAAAAAGCCTTGAAAACGGTGAAGTAGAGCTAAAAAGCCGTGCTACCGGAGAAGTCACAAGGCTTAAAACAGAAGAGGCTGTTACCTCCATTAGCCGAATCGTCAACGATGACCTGTTTAGACTCAACCAAACACAAACAAATTGATCCGCAAGGATCCTTTCCAACAAGTGGGATGAAGAAGTTTGCTCCAGCGAACTAATTCAGCCCATTTTTTTTATAACAAAGTTAAATTTTAAATAGCAACATTTGCACTTGACTAAAAATGATAAATTATTTATTATTTAGATAAGATGTTAAGGAAGGAATAGTAGCTTAGTCTAACTGGGCGAACCAGCCTTCTCACCTAAAACAGGGCATTGCCTTGGAGAAAGTATTCTCAATCGAGGAAACATAACAAGGACGCTTAAGTCTAGCGATAAAGACTAACTATTATCCTAGTTATTTGAATGTCCCGCATTTGTAGTGCGGGTGCCGAAAGCATAGCAGGAGATAGTGAGTCCCGAAAAAATCGGGAGAAGATGGGTGGTACCGCGAGAATTTATTTTGCAAGAATTTAATTTATAAAATGGCCTTGAACTAAAAAACTCTCGTCCCATCATAATAGTTTTGTGTATATAATACTAGCTTTTATGATGGGACGAGAGTTTTTATATTTATACAAACACATAAGTTGAAAATTATATGCAGATAGTGTTTAAAATCGGTTCTAATGTTTTATTGGATGATGGCAATCAGCTAAGCTTAGAATTTATAAAAAAATTAGTGAGTCAGGTCAATCTACTTAGGCAAGCCGGCCATCAAGTTACTATTATCTCTTCCGGCGCTGTTGCTGTCGGCCAGCTATACTTAAATAAAAAAAATATTCTTAGATCTGCCCAGGCCGCCTTAGGCCAAACCGAGCTTATGAAATATTATGTTCAGTTTTTTAATGACCGTAATATTAAAATAGCTCAAATATTATTATCGCCCAATGCTTTTAAAAACCGAGAGCGATATGATCGGCTTAAGCAAACACTTGAAAATCTAGTTAGTAATAAAATTATACCGATTATTAATGAAAATGATGCTACTGTTTTAGAAGATACTTTTGGCGAAAATGACTCTTTGGCCGGTATAATGGCGGTTACTATTGGCGCTAATAGGCTTATCTATTTAACTAATGTAGACGGCCTATATTCTAATGATCCGCAAACTGACAAAAAGGCAAAGTTAATTAAAGAAGTGTCTAGTGTTAATTTAGAAAAACAAAAGCTTTGTTCCCAAAAAACTTCGAGCCTAGGCCGCGGCGGCATGCTATCAAAGCTTAAAGGCGCTAAGCTAGCATCTACCTGCGGTATTGAAGTCTTTATCGTGAATGGCCTTAAACCTGAAAATATTTCTAAATTAATGGCCGGCGTTAGCGTTGGTACAAAATTTATTCCCCAAAAAGGAAAAATATCAGAGAGAAAAAAATGGCTATTGATTGGTTCGGTCTCACAAGGTAAAATTATTATTGACAAGGGAGCTAGAACCGCTTTAGAAAACAACAAAAGCTTATTAGCGGTAGGAGTGCGGGGCGTGGCTGGCATATTTAATGCCGGTGATTTTGTAAATATTTCTGATCAAGAAGGAGAAATTTTTGCCTTTGGCCTTGTTAATTATAACTCAAAAATTTTAACTCCTCTAAATAGTTTAAAAGACAAAAATAAAATCAAAGAGAATTATAAAAAAGAAATTGTACATATTGACAACTTAACTATACTAAAATGAAGAATAAAACTAAACAAATTAAATTAGGTATTATTGGCACAGGCGTAATGGGCACTATTTTTATTAACCGCCTGCTTAAAACCAAAACCTTATTTAAAAACCAAATTTTAGTTAATGATAATTCTCCTGAAAATATTAAAAAAGTTAATAAAAATTACGGAGTAAAGGGAACTCTAGATAAAAAAAAGCTTATAGAAAAAGCTAATATAATCCTACTAGCCGTCAAGCCTCAAAATTTTAAAAATTTAACTATAGAAATAAAAAAATATATTAAGCCAAATAAAAAACTGCTTGTCTTATCTATTATGGCCGGAGTTGATATAAAAAATATTCAAAAATTATTAGGTTTTAAAAAAGTAGTGCGGGTTATGCCTAATTTACCCGCCAAAATCGGGCAAGGGATATCGGTTTGGCAAGCCTCGCCTGAGGTTAGCCAATCCCAAAAACGTGAAGCCAAAATAATATTACAAAGCCTTGGCCAAGAACTTGAAGTAAAAGATGAAAAAATTATTGACAAAGCTACGGCTATTTCCGGCTCTGGACCGGCATATGTATTTTTATTCCAGGAGATGATGGCTATAGCTTCACAAAAACTAGGACTACCTCAAAAAATTGCCCATAAATTAGTAGAACAAACTATTAAAGGCTCTATAAATCTTCAAAAAAAATTAAATGTAAGTCCGGAGATTTTACGCCAGCAAGTAACCTCAAAAGGAGGCACTACGGCACAGGCAATAAATATTTTTGAGAAGCATAAAACCCAAAATATTTTTACTAAAGCTTTACGGGCAGCCTATAAACGCAGCCAGGAGTTAAAGAAATTATGACAAACCTTGAATTAATTAATAAATTAAAATTAACAAAAAAATCCAGCCTAAATTTAGGTCTATCTTCAGATAAGCAAAGAAATCAAGCTTTAGAAGAAATGGCTCTGGCTTTAGAAAAAAATAAAACTAAAATTCTAAAAGCCAACCAAGCTGATATAAATATACTAGAGCCTAATAACTCTATGCGAGACAGGCTTCTGTTAACTAATGATCGTATTCAGCAAACTATAAATGATATAAAAAGGGTTATTTCTTTAGATGATCCTTTAAACAAAATTTTAGAACAGCGTGAAATATCTACAGGCTTAAAATTAAAAAAAATTACTGTACCCTTTGGAATTATTGGCATAATTTATGAATCACGGCCTAACGTTACGGTTGATGTTATTAGTTTATGCTTAAAATCAGGCAATGCTATAGTTCTAAAAGGCGGCCGAGATGCATCGCATAGTAATGAGGTTTTAGTTAAAATAATAAAAGCCGCTATTAAAAAAGCCGGTTTAGACGAAAATTTAATATTAAATATTAACCCGAAATTCCGCAATTTAGTAAAACATATGTTATCAGCCAAAAATTATATTGACTTAATTATTCCCCGAGGCGGAGCCGGGCTTATTAATTTAGTTCAAAAAAACAGCCAAATTCCTGTAATTGAAACCGGGGCGGGGGTTTGCCATACCTATATTGATGAGTCAGCTGATATTGGCATGGCTGTTAATATTATTAATAATGCTAAAACTTCCCGTCCGTCTGTCTGTAATGCCATGGACACATTAATTATCCATAAAAAAATAGCCGCAAAATTATTAGATTCTCTAATTAAAAAAATCGCCGCTAGCCAAGTTGAAATATACGGAGATATACTTAGCTTTAATATTTTAAAAAAATTAAATTATCCATATCTGTACAAGGCCAGTCTGGCTGATTTTGGACGCGAATTTTTGTCTTTAAAAATGGCTATCAAAATAGTTAGTAATATCAATGAGGCTATAGAACATATTGGAAAATATTCCACTAAACATTCAGAAGCGATTGTTACTCAAGACAGCCAAAATGCTCAAAAATTTTTAACTACCATAGACGCCGCTTGTGTTTATCATAATGCCTCAACTCGCTTTACTGACGGCTCTCAGTTCGGCCTAGGCAGTGAAATCGGCATATCTACGCAAAAATTGCACACCCGAGGCCCTATGGGCATTAAGGAATTAACTACTTATAAATGGATTATTAAAGGTCAGGGGCATATTAGGAAATAAAAATATAGCTTTAGCAAAATGCGGGGTGTAGTACAATGGTAGTATGCAGGGCTGGGGGTCCTGTGACCCGAGTTCAATTCTCGGCACCCCGACTACTAAAGAGTTTCACGAGCGGATGAGCGAGTGATCCGCCCTTTTGCGAAGCAAAAACTGGCGGACAATTCTCGGCACCCCGACAAAAAATACCTTGACAAAAATTTTTAGTGTGCTATACTTATAACACACTTTAAAAATTACAAAATCCATAAGCTAGATCCCTCCGGTTTTACCGCGAGGGGCTGGGTCTAGTTTTTCCCCGATTTTATCGGGGGAGGATGGTTTCTGCATAAGTGGAAACTCGGCAGCCTCCGTAACCACAGGCTAACTGATGTTGCCCACCAATTTGGTGGGATAAAGTCAGTAAAAGAGGTTTTTTAATCCGTTTACTGACGGATTTTTATGTTTTTATGGGTTAAAATATTGGCATAAAATAATTATAAGGCCAATTAAATTTTAGCTAAAATTAATAAAAATCTGTTGTAATTGATAAAAAACAAAAAAGGTGGCACCGCGGGAATTCAATATTTAATTCGCATGTGTCGTATTTGTAGTGCGACTTTTGCGAAGCGAAATAACAATACCTCTCGTCCTTTTGTCCGAATATTTTGTATTTGGATAAAAAGATGAGGGGTTTTTTGTTTTAAGACTTCTCAGAGGTTCTTTAAAATACTATAAAATAAAGGAGGTGATAGTATTCTTAGTCTGATTATACAGTTCTAAATATAAAAAACTATAGAAATCATAAAGGAGAAAAAATGCCATTTAGAGAGTTAAGTAGTAACGATCAGGGATTCGTGGGAATAGGCGCTGATATAACTGAAAAATGTAACCGGCGATGCCCTACCTGTTTCGCTAACCACACGCAGCGAGACATGAATTTTACCACCTTTAAAAAAATCGTTGACGAAGGAGTTAGAGCGAGGTTTACAGAGCTATACATCTTAGGAGGAGAACCCGCCCTACATCCGCAAGTTATTGATTTCCTGAATTATGCTCAAGGGAAATTTAATCCGATTATTTTTGTCACTAATATGGACAAACTTAGCAATTGGGATTTCTGTCAACAGATTTACAGAACAGGGGTGGTAATTGCAGGGCAAAGACATTCTTTAAGGAATGGCCGGAAAGCGCGAAATATGGAAAGACTTTTGATTGGAGGTGACTACCTAGAAGCCTCTCATCAAGCCTGGGAAAATGTAACCAAACTTTTTTCACCTGAGCGGATTTGTGTCCAATGTTGTATTACTAAACCGGTGGTGGAATCTGGTAGTATTTTTGAAGTATTCCGTTGGGTAAGAAAAAATGGCTATGAACCAGTAATGGAATTCACCAAGGAAGGAAGCGAATTCAAGCGAGGCTGTTCGCTTGATATCACTCCCGAAGAGATGCTAAGAGTGCTACAAAAATTTCGAAGGATTGACAAGGAAGAATTTGGGTTAGAGGGAGCGACAATTTTATCTCCTCAAGCTTATGGAAAAACTTGCCATATGCTTGAAACTTCAATCCATTTTCTTGTTGACGGCACAGCCATCCCTTGCGTAGGGCATCATGATTTAAGATATGGTAATATTATTGATAGCTCCTTAGAATCAATCCTTAATCATCCGTTAAGACAATCTATCAGTAATCCTCATGAATGGATTTATGGTTATTGCCGTGATGAATGTCAGTACTTTAACGAATGCACTGGTGGTTGTAGAGGCTCTTCTTTTGATATGAGCGGCTGTCCTAGAGCAAGTTTCTATTATTGTCCGCATATTCCAAGAGAAAGGTTAACTAT
This sequence comes from Patescibacteria group bacterium, assembly GCA_043815345.1. GTDB lineage: Bacteria > Patescibacteriota > Patescibacteriia > Patescibacteriales > CAYMCJ01 > JBDRJA01. Next base: position 6,150 of record JBDRJA010000111.1, read on the forward strand.
TTCTGATATGATACCGCCAACTTGTAGGGAATGTCCTTTGGAAAAAAGCAATATCTGCGATCCAGGAAAGCAAACTAACAACATAAAAAAGAAAGGAGAATTAAAATGAGTGGCTGTATGTTCGGAATTGTGATGGGTTCTTTAAATGATTTACTTTCTATAGAAAAATTCTTTAAGATTCTTTCACCAAAAAAGGAAGAAAAGCTAAAAAAGCATCCAGCGAGGATACTGCAAGGAGATTTAGAACCTGTAAGTAGTACTGCAGATTTGATTAAAAAAAGAATGATCTTAATTGACCAGAAAGCAAAAGAATGGGAAGAAGAAAAGAAAAAAATTCCTCCTGAAATTCAACTTAAAATAAAGGAATTAATACGGACTTTTAAGATTGAAGCGCAAGAAGAAGAGTAGTCTATCTAAAAAAGAGGATGTGGTTTAAGGCTCAAGCAGTCTTCCACATCCTCTTGTATTTAATTTATTATTAAATTAATAAAGATATGTTAAATAATTTGGTATAATAATAACTGTTATTTCCATTCTCCAGATATAAATAAAAATTCTGGGTATTTATTGAAGCCATAGAAATATGACTATTTAAATAAGACTATTCATAACTTAAAAATCTATGACAAAGGAAAAACTTAAACAATTTAAAAAAGCTTTAAAAATTAATAAGCCTATTCTTGGGATTGGCTTCTCAAAAAAGTTACCTAATAATTACCAGCATTATAAAGACACGGCTTGCACGGCCTTAGCCCGAGCTTTTTCTAAAAAGGAAACGCTGGTTTTCGGTGCAAAAAAATTCCCCCAGCTATGTTCTGGGGGCGACTACTTTTTAAAACTATCTTCTATTAATGATTATGAGGCTATGGATGTTTATGTAAATGATGAGCATGTTTTTAAGGATAGAAAAATTTGTAAAGAATTTACAGAGTCTTTGCCTAAATTACCTAATAATCTAAAAAATAAGTTTATTACTATTAAACCTTTTCAAATTAATGATCAGCCTGAAATTATTATTATTTTAGCTAATCCAGCACAAGTAGGAAGAATTATTGGACTTCTTAATTATGAAAAGTATAATGAAATTAAAATCTATCCTAACCAACCCACCTGCTTATCATTTTTCGCTCCTCTGGTCACTAAATTGCCTCACCTTAATTTTATAGATTATTATGATAGATATTATCAAGGCTATGTAAATAATAAATATATTTGGAAAGAAAATGAAATGATAATATCTTTAACATTTGAACAATTTAAAGAAATGTTAAATAATCTTAATAAAAGTCCGCAGGGTATTTATAATAGAGTTAATATAAAAACTCAAAAAGTTAGTATCATATAATACTAACTTCTAAGAAGAATATCCCTAACAATAAGAAAACTCCACCTTAAAGCTGATCAAGAATTGGCAAACGACTAATAAGTTCCCCTGGGATTGCCAGAGAATTGCTTCTAGCGCTAAATCGGCATAAAATATTCTTACTTCCAATTCGCTCTAAAAACAAATTTGCCTCTACATCTTTCTCCTCTAAGCCACGGCTTTGAGAAATCAAGAATTAAGATAAAACAATTTGATCCAAAACTTATATCAGCTTCTCCCGAATAAATAATTCAGGACTTGTTTAATGGAGTTTTCTATTTATATTATAGCATAATATTTGTTAAAAACAAGTTAGACGTAAACGCACATTAATTGTAGAGTACGTTCCTGCCTGCCGGCAGGCAGGTTGCTAAATTGCATTAAAGATTTCAATATTGAGCTAACGCAGTCCCGCTCCTCCCCAGTTTCAAATTATGCGCTTCAAGAGTAATAATATAAATATTCAGATGATGGATGAAATATTTAATAATTTCATAAACTGGGGAGGGGCAAAAAATATATTTTACTTAATGTTAGATATAAAAATAATCCAATATTGCAATTCCTTTACGACAAGTTAAATATTCTGTTACTTACACATTTATGCATATTATAATTTCATCTTTTTTACTAGATTGTCTATATTTCATATTATTTATCACCTATCCACAAATCCACTCACCCGCCAGCGCTTGCAGGCGAATTTACGGATGTATTATAAGTCCTAAGTGATGGAAAAATAAATCTAGTTCCCTTATAAGCCCCTTAAGCCTTATAGCTCTTGTTTATTCAAAGTCTTTTCTCATTGAAAGATGAGCCTGAGCTGGCGAAGCCAGATCAGTTATCTATTAAATAAGTTTTTAAATAATAATTGTTTTTCTTTCTGCATTTTTTTGGCATAATCCGTACTACTCATTTCAAAAGCTATTTTAT
>JBDRJA010000112.1:0-17337 GCA_043815345.1 Patescibacteria group bacterium
ATAAAATAGCTTTTGAAATGAGTAGTACGGATTATGCCAAAAAAATGCAGAAAGAAAAACAATTATTATTTAAAAACTTATTTAATAGATAACTGATCTGGCTTCGCCAGCTCAGGCTCATCTTTCAATGAGAAAAGACTGCGAATTTAGAAAGCTATAAACTTATAACAGGAAAAAGAACTTTCTGCCTAATATTAGAAAACTTCTCTTTTATTTAAATTCCAACAATTAACCTAAACAAGAATTGAATTACAGGAATGATTAAAGAAAAACCAAACATAACAAATAATAATACTAAAATAAATCCATATCTTTCTAAATTAGCTAATCTAACCTGCCATTCATATGGTAAAAACGGCATTATTACTTTTGATCCATCCAAGGGAGGAATTGGCAACAAATTAAATATCATCAACACTAAATTAATCTGCACAATTATAGCCAGCGAAGTGATCAGGGTAGTATTGTTTGCATAATATGCAACAGGTAAAAATCTTAAAATTAATCCAAAAAATATGGCCGTAATTAAATTTGCCAGTGGTCCAGCCGCAGCTACTTTAGCTGAACCGTATTTCTGATCACGCAAATTATTCGAATTAAAAGGCACTGGCTTTGCGTAGCCAAAAATAAGACTGCCGCCAGTGCCAAAATAAATCAAGGCCGGCATTAAAATAGAACCCCACAAATCTATATGAGGAATTGGGTTAAGGGTCAACCTGCCCAAATTCTTTGCGGTTGAATCCCCTAACCTATCAGCCATCCAACCATGCATAAATTCATGAATAATAGCTGAAAAAAGTATTACAATTAGAGAATAAATCATTAGCATAACATCATGAAACATGAATCATGAAACATAAAAATATAAATACCTTATATATCAGATTATGCTTTTTGTATAATAACTATATCACGTCTTGATAAATTTATCAAAATATGATAATGTTAAGTAATGTTTTAGAAATATAATAATTAATTCGTAAATTTTGTTGCATGTTAAGTGTTGCATGTTACGTGAAAAACACCATGGCTAAAAAATGTGATCTATGCGGGCGTAGCTCTACTAAAGGCGTAAAGCGTTCGCATTCAAATATAAAAACCTTGAAAAGGCAAAATATTAATTTGCAGAGTAAAAAAATTGATGACAAAAAAATGAAAGTTTGTACGAAGTGCATAAAAACTATTACTAAAATAAAGTAATATTAATTTTATAATTCATAAATTATATTAAAGTTGGTTGCAGGCATCATCGCCTGCAACTTTTTAATTTTTATTATTTCACGGTCCCTGTTAAGAATAGTAATTTTTGGCTTAAGTTAATATTTTGGTGCTTAATAATATCATTTTGGGGCTAATAACAAGGTAAATATCATCAACTTTTACATCGAATCGTAAATATATGTTATTTATTGCCTTATATTAAAAGGAAATAATCAATTTTAGGCACCCGATAAGTTACTTAAGCCGTAATTTTTCAATAGCTGACTACAAAACAATCATAATTTTTAATAGCCACTTCTTTTGTCTCCACTTTTTTAACTTCAGCCAACTCTGAACCTTTTTTACACCAATCTAACAATTCTTTTAATTTCTCTTCCTCTCCTTCAGCTTCGATATAAACGCTGCCATCAGGTTCATTTCTAATAAAACCAAAAATCCCTATTTCTTCCGCTTTTTTTCTGGCAGAATCCCTAAAAAAGACCCCTTGTACCTGACCATAAATTTTAATATTTAAATGTTTCATATATGTTAGTTGCCTGGATGCATAGTTGAATAGTTGCTTAGTTGTAACTCAAGTAACTAATTAACTATGCACCTAATTAACATGTAATTTTTAATCTTTTCGCTTCTTGCTAAAATAGATTACAATCCACACAACCCCAATATAATATAACACCCCCCAGCCCCACCACAAATAATCAACTTCGATATAAGCATAAGGAACTTTCACTAACCATTCTGCTATTATTATAATATATTTTAGCACTAATAATGATGGTAAAAAAAATAAGAAAGAAAAACTTGGGAATATTAAACTTAATACCAAGCCCGACAAGACTGCAACCATAAGAAGAGGCAATGTCCATAAAACAAATAAATTGCTTATTGGGGCAATTAAAGAAATTTGAGAAAAATTAAAAGCCAGTATCGGCAAGGTAAACATTTGAGCGGAAATTGTAACATTAATTAAAGCTGCGGCCGCTTTTAAAAATTTGGGAAGTTTTTCTATTTTTCCCTTCAAGCTATCTAGAATAGGGTAAAAATAAGCGATTCCTAAAACTGCAAGAAAAGATAATTGAAATCCAATGTCGTCTCGCAATAATTTGGGATTTATTAAAAGTAAAATTGCTCCAACTAAAACCAATGAATTGGTTAACTTATTTAAACGGCCTAAATTCATAGCCCAAAGCACTAAAAATCCCATTAACCCGGCCCGCATAGCCGAAGCCGGCAAACCAACTAAAATAATGTAAATCAATAAAAATAAACTGGCGAGCCAAAATGCTTTTTTTCGTGAAACTCCAATACCTAATAATAGCCCCATTAATAAGGCTGCTAAAATACTAATATGCATTCCTGAAATTGCAATAATATGGCTTAGGCCTGCTCGTGAAAAGTTTTGCCGCAGCTCTTCAGGGATACCTCTCTTATAACCTAAGATAATAGCGCTTGCCAGGCTAGATTCTGGTTCTGGCAAACCAAGATTTATTAATTCATGTAATTTATTCTTATATATAAATATCCTCTTATAAAACCCAATTATTGCAGGGGCTTGCCCCGCCTCTCGCGAGAGGCGGGGGTAATAGCAAACAGAATAAATATCATATCTAGCTAAATATCGATCATAGCTAAAACCTTGAAATTTCTCTGGCGCTTTTAGTTCACAGGTGAATTCTAATTCATCTCCATAATTATACGATGGGTACAAATTTGTGGTAATTAAAATCTTCCCAGTTATCTTGAGTGCGTTATTATCGTCTCCCCCTCTCCTATTTAGGAGAGGGGGTTGGGGGGTGAGGTTTTCCGTACAAACTTCTATCTTCTGATTTCTCTCTCTAACATCCGGCTCATTGCACACAGCTCCTTGAACGGTCACGATTTGCCCATTATAATACCAAATTTTATCAGGCGTATAACTTGGCAAACCAATAGAATACCGCCAAAAACCTAAAAATAAAAATAATAAAATCAAAAAAACAAAAAGAAGGTGGACAAGCGCTTGTCCACCTTCTTTTTGTTTTCCTTCAGATTTATTTTTGTAAAATAAAATTAAGACAACCACGCAGCCTGCCATTCCCATAAACCACCATAAATCATTTTCTATCCACCTGCTTGGCAAAAAAGAGGCTAAGGCAATACCAACAATAAAAGCAATGCAAGAAAATAAAAATATTTTAGATCTTGATAACTTTGTAACCATCTGTTTTTAATTCACAGCTATTTGTGTTTCCACCTTAAAAAAGCCTCCACAAACCCATCTAAATCTCCGTCCAGCACGCCATCCACGTCTTGTGTTTCATGCTTTGTCCGATGATCTTTAACCATTTTATAGGGCTGCATTACGTAAGAGCGAATTTGCTTTCCCCATTCCGCAATTTGCGTTTCACCGCGCAGCCTTAACTCCTTCTTTTCCCTTTCTTCAACCTGCAGTTTATACAATTTTGATTTTAATATTTTTAACGCTGTATCTTTATTTTGATGCTGTGATCTTTCGTTTTGGCAAGACACCACTATATGGGTCGGTTTATGCGTAATGCGAATAGCAGAATCAGTGGTATTAACGCTTTGTCCTCCTGGTCCAGAAGAGCGAAAAGTATCAATTTTTAAATCTTCATCCTTTATTTCTATTTCTTCTTCATTTCTTAATTCCGGAATAACCTCTGCCAAGGCAAAGGAAGTATGTCTCATTTTTTCCGCATCAAAAGGAGAAATTCTTACTAAGCGATGCACTCCTGCCTCGCTTCGCAAATTACCATATGCCCAACGGCCGTTAAATTTAACAGTAACGTTCTTTATGCCGGCTTCATTTCCCGGATTACGGTCTATTATTTCAGCCTTCCAGCCTTTTTTCTCGGCAAATCTCAAAAACATACGCTCTAAAATACATGCCCAATCTTGCGCATCAACTCCGCCCGTGCCGGCATGTATTGATAAAATTGCATTGCTTTCGTCATGCTTTCCGGAAAATAATACCTGAAATTCTAATTTTTCAAATCTTTTTAGTAATTCATTGTATTTTTTATTAGAATCTTTCTCTATTGAATTATCATTTTCTTTGTGGGCCACCTCCACAAATTCCTCCAAATCTAGTATTTCCTTTTTTAAATCCCCCCACTGATTAATTTCAGATTCCAACTCTTCCACACGCCTGCTAACCTCAGTTGCTCTCTTTTGATCGTCCCAAAACCCCGGCTTACTCATTTCTACTGTCTGCTGTCTACTGTCTACTGTCTTCCCGTCAATATTTAAAAGCCGCCAAGTATTATTAGCTCTCTTCTGAAGCTCTTTTATTTTCTTTAATAAATTTTCCATAAATTAAGTCTTATTAATTATCTTTGGTCTAAACGACATCCCCACAACCGCTATTGTAACCGGTATAATAACTAGTATACTACGGCCAACAGCGGTAAAATCCACTGCATATTTATATTCTTCAGTAAATAAATATATAATAATAAAACCAACAAAAAATAATAAAACATACAGCCAGCCAGCCAATAGCCTTCTATCTTTAATTATCTTTTTGATATTTACAATTAAAGCTACAGCTACAATAAACCACCAAATGTTCCAACTATTACTCTGAAATAAAACATAAAAAAAACTCTTAAATATTTCCGGGTGGAAACCCAGCCCTGATTCAGTATTTTTTATCCCTAAAGAATTAATAATATTATAAACCAACACGGGCACCATAATTAAAATTACGAATAATAGATAATTAAATATCTTCTTAAAATAAATTTTACTTTTCCTATTATAGCAATTATATAAAGAAAGTAATAATAGACTGGCTATAATAAATATTATTGCTTCATTTTTTACAAAAAAAGAAATTCCTGAAAATATTCCCGATATAACTAAATTTATTCCCCTGCCCTTATCAACCCATTTTATTAAAAAGATGAATGATGCAAATACATAATAACTTAAAACTAAATCAGCATAAGCATTATAACCATGATAAAAAAATAATGGCATTGTTGAAAGGAATAAGACAAAAATTAAACTATTAAATCTTTTTGTATAGTCTTTTAAGAAAAAATAAACTAATATTAATACACAAACAAAATAAATTACAAATATTAAATTAATTAATAAATCATTATACTCTCCTAAATTAACATGCAGCCAAAATTGTACTATAGGTACTAGCCAAGGATAATTAATATGGCCGCCGCCGCCTAAATACAACGGGCTATCCTGATTAAAGCTTATCCCCCCTTCATAATATAGAGTTTTGGCTTTATACGCCCACATAGTAAGGCTGTCATAAGTTGCTACCGGCCTAGACAGAGCGTTAGAAAATAAAAAAATTAATTGAATTAGGATAAGTAATATAACTATTATCTCTTTAACTTTAAAATTAGGAATATTTATATTACCAAATATTATGAAATTCTTAAATAAACCTTTTTTAATAGCATAAACTGTAAGTATAATATTTTCAAATATAAAAAGTAAATTAAAAAACAAATAAGAAAAATCTAAACGAAGAATAAATAAATATAAAAATAATTGAATAGAAATAAAATATACTCCCAGGCCGTATGATAATGCCAATCTATAAAGAAATGGTTTATTATCTCTACCAAAAATCAAAGAAGTAATTATATAACCGGGAAATAATATTGAAAGAAAAAATATCATTGTATTAATAATAAGCATAAATTACTGTTTGGTATTACTTTTTAATATAAAACGATTTAAATCTAGACTGTTAATTAAGGTATATTCACCAACACTCACCTCAATTACATCATTATCCTTCCTAATTTTTTTATACAAAGTATTGTCTTTAAAACTATACTCTGGATCAAAATAGTATAACAAATATTCGGCCTCATTATCGTCTTCAGTAAGGCTAAAATTAGGATATAAATAATAACGAAAATAAGCATCTAGAAAAGGCGATCCTGTTAATAGTTTTATTTTTGAATTTCTTTCTAAATTCTTTTCGGAAAATTTAATAAATGAGAACATCTTGCAAGCCAATCCTCCAGTATTTCCCCTATTGTCTATATTGCAAAGTCTTACTATTCGTTTTCCTTCTGTGCTGTATCGGGAGTAAGTAATATTCTCAATTAAATCATAAATATTATTATAAAAAAAATTAATAAACAAAGGGGACCAAAGTAATAAAAATAAATAAATAATAATCCTATTAAACTTAATACTTACTAATTTAATCTTCTTAATTATTAAAAAAACAAATATTAGTAATATAATCGAAATTCCCCCTAACCATAAGGTTAGAGAATAATTATTATATATAATTCCGGGAATTAAATTAATTGTATAAAATAACTCTGGCTTATTAATAAATAAATTCATAGATTCTACTCAATATTATTTAAAACTGGATATAAAATAATAAAATTATTAATAATTTCATAATTGTATTCAATGTCATTATAATCTCCTAACTCAATATTAATTCTTGTATTCTCTATTTCCTTATTCAACTTGGGGTCGTAATAAAGATATACTGCCTTATCAATATTTTCTATAGATTGCTCCCAATATTCATAATATCTATTAGTCAATTTGGGATTATTGAAAACATTAAAGGCTGCAAGCTGAACTTTTTCTCTGGAAATAAAATTAATATTCACTTGTTCCCACATGTCTGCAAAACCATATTTATAATTATTTTTTATTAAAAAATTAATTATATCTGTGTAGCTCCTGTTTCTCATAAAATTCTTAAATGTTAATGTTGTATATTGAAAATTTTGTTTACTAAATAATATTTGTGCCGATGACAAAAAACCTAAAAATAATAATAAAATTAATAAAATGGTTGCTATTAACTTATTTTTTTTCTTTAAAAACAAAAAGCTTTCAAGCAATACGATGGGCATTACCATTATAAAAATAATAAAATATCTTGCATTTGGTGTAAAAATCCTGTCTTGCAAAACCGTAAACATATGAGTTGGAAAAAATGAAAATAAAAATACTATAATATAAACTGGGATTAAAATAATAAAATATAATTGTTTAGGAATTTTTTGCTTTTTGAAGCAAATTATTTTAATAAAATATTTTCGATATAATATAAATACAAAAATTATTGCAGAAATATTTAATAAAACTAGCAAAGTTTCACTAATAGAAAATATTGATATATCACTATTTAAGTTAACTATACCGCCCATTGCTACTGGTAAAACATTGAAAAATATATGATATAATCTGTTTGGAATTTGAGCAATATTATTAAACTCAAAATATAAAACATCTGAAAAAGATTCTTTATTTAGAACTTTAAACATTATTAGGGGGAATAGACCTATAATAAAATAGACAATTAAATAAAAGATCTTTTTTATCCTTTCTTTGACTTGTAATTTTTTTACATTTATACTTTTGTCAAAATAATTTAATATAATAACTGATATTAGAAAAGGTAAACAATATGCATTAATATAAATAGCAAAACCAGCCACAAAACTTAACAAATATAAAATATGGTTAGAATAATACTTCTTGTATTTAAATAGTAAATATAAGAAAAGGGTACATAGAAAAATTATTTCCATGTGCCCTCCCCTTGCTTTAAGTGACCAAATAATATAAAAAAGTGGAGGAAAAATTAAAAAAATTAATAAATAATAAGCTTTGTCATAAATATACTTTTTAACAATTAGATATAAAAAAAATACTGATAAAAAATAATAAATTAATGGTACTATTTTTAAAATTAAGGGGTGGATATAAAAAATTTTAAAAAATAATGCAACTGTAAACTGCTCTAAAGTACCCATGTAATTTTGTCCATAAAAAAAGATAGGTAATTTCTTTCCCTCTAATATATGTTTAGCCATGATACCGACAATAGATTCATCGGCATCTAAATGCATTTCCCAGTTAGCTAAATAAAAAATTCTTACAACTAAAATAAGAGCAAAAAGTAATATTGTAAATATTAAAGAATTATATTTTTTAAAAAATTCTAATTTCATTTCTTTATTAAACATTTATTTAATTAAGAATCTACTGCAAATAGCAGAAATCCCATCACGCTAACCAATTTTTACCATCTTAAAACTTTGACCTTTGTAGCTAATAGGCGCTTTCTTTATATTGTAACTAAGTCTAATTATTTTGGCTACTATTCCTTGTTCAAAATTTTAACAGTTTAACTTTATTCCTATGTTTCTTAATTTAAGCAACGAGCTTCTTACACTATAAATCGGAATTATGCTTAATTTAATAATATTTAATCTATTAATTTTACTTTCTTACAATAACAAATAGATTATTTAGATTAACTCTTCTAAAAGTAATGTAATACAACATTTTAGCGGAATAAAACCATAAATTTTTTGTAATCTTTAATGCTTTCTTCTTGCTCCCTGAAACACTCTGAATCGGATGAATGTGGATAAATTCTATTTTCTTAAAACCATATTTATTTAAAACTTTTATCATTGTTTGCTGGGAATAAATATTTATATGATCTTTTGCTTCAAGGTAATGCTTATTCTTTTTCATCCCAAAAAATAATCTTTTAATTTTGGCTTTAAATAATTGAATTTTAATATTGGGAGTATGAATAAAAAGGATCCCGTCATCTTTTAAAATTGAACATAAATAAGATAGTATTAGGCCGGGATCTGGAATATGCTCAATTACGTCCCATAAAGTAATAATATTGAAATACTTTTTAGGGAAATTTGAACTTTCAACCTGCCCGCAAAAAACATTATCCAGCTTTAATTTTAATTTAGCGAATTCAACTGCCGGTTTAGAAATTTCATATCCATACACTTCCCAATTAGAAAAAGTAGAAATTTTTTTTACAAAATAACCTAGCCCGCAACCCACGTCTAGTAATTTTCCTTTTTTGTTTACTATGAACTTATTACAAAAATCATTATACATTCTATCGTGCGCTTCATTCCACCAATAATGATCGCCGCCTCCAATTTCATTCTCAAAATAGGCATCATTATTTTGATTTGTTTCATAAGAAGAAAAAGCATGTCCGCAATTACAACATCTAAGTATATCCACACCGAACTCATTAAAAATAACTCTATTATTAAACTGGCCGCAAACAATGCACTTCTTCATAATTCTTGATTATTACTTAACTTAATATTTTAAACTTATGTGGTGCCCTAGTATATGTTAACTACTATGCGCCAGAGATCATGGGGGGTTTACTCCCACCAAGCAGGATATCCGCAGCTACCCCCTCTGCCAGGAGCACAGGACATTATTCGCGTGTTCCACATTCGTAGTGTGGGTTGCCGAAGGCAGTAACGTTAAATTTAATAAATGCTTTAAATAATTTATTTCTTTCTCAATCTCTGATATCAATACCTGATCCTTCATTATTTGCATTTTCCTATTTCTTACAACGTTATCCGGGTAAATTGCTAAAACTTTTTCAACTAAGGCTCGTGCCTCTTCCTTTCGGTTTAGTGATATTAACATCTCAGCATAATTAATATAATATCGGGGAATAAATTTATTTAATTCCAAGGCTTTAAAAAAATCATTTTCTGCTCTGGTAAACTCACGTAGACCGTAATACACTTTCCCTCTAAGTTCATAATTTAAAGAGTTTCGAGGATCTAACTTAATTATTCTATCAGCGATTTCCAAGGCTTTATTGTAATATTTTTCACTTTCAGCTTTTTCTTGAGAATTAAAGCCTTGACTATATATATTTATTCCTAACGACCGTAGATAATTTGGTTGGGGGTATAAAAAAACACTTTTCGTAAAAGCAGCCCGGGCTAAAGCCGTCTCTCCCTTATTAAGCAATTTTACACCCCTTGCATAGAAATAACTACTAGTTAATAAGGTTATAGCTGTAATCATTATTAATCCAGCCAACATAACTACGGTATAATTTATCACTCTATATTTAATTATATTATTTTTTGTCTTAAACCGCTTTAACCAGTCTAAAATTTTACTAAATAATTTTTCCTCTTTATCACTGGTAAGATTATGTAATAATCCTAAAAACAACCAGAAAACAATTGTATTAGCACTAAAATGCCAGCCGATATCAACTCCATTGTGAATTAAAAAAGCTAAGGTGCCTATAAATATTGGTAAGGTATACACATTTTTTGATAAGCTTTTATACACTTTTCTGTAGAAAAAGATAAAAAATAATAAAAAAGTGATTAAAACTAAAGGGCCAGTTTCAGCTAACATTTCTAAATACAAATTATGGGCATATTTGCCAGCGCTAATTGGATCTTTTTGGTATTGGGGGTAAATTGTTCCAAAAGTGCCAAGTCCTGAACCGCTTAAGGGATAATCTTTAAATATCTCCCAAGTGCCCCGCCAATAATTCATCCTAATACTGGTTGAGTTGTCTATTTTAATTTGGTTTTCCGTATTTCTGATTAATAATAAATAATTATCTTCTTTAAAATAGTAAAGAAATGATGAAAATAAAAAAGAAGCAATAATTAACACTAATATTAATTTATAGTTTTTTAAAATCTCTTTATAAACATAAAATATATATATTAGCGACCCGAATAACAAGCTTATAAATGCGCCCCTTGAACCGGTTAGGATAAATGAGGATAACAATATAACCAACACCAAAGCCGACAGCAAAGCTTTTCTGGTTGGTTCCGCTTTTTTTATTAGCCAACTTAAACTCAAGGGGAGGGAAAAAAGCAAATAGCTGGCAAAAGGGTTTGGCCAATAGAATGTTGAGGTTATCCGGCAATAACTACCGGTAATATAAAAATAGATTCCAATTAAACACAATAAAGAGCTCACGCCTAAAAAAATTTTAATTAATATATCAATTTCATTTTTCTTGAATTTAAATTTAGCGACAGTAAAAAATAAAATTCCATAACTTAAGTATTGAATACAGACAATAAAACTATTATACGGAGACGTGGAGAAAAACACCGTAATTAAGCTTAAAAAGAAAAACAAGACTAAAAAAATGAATGGTAGCGAAGCCAAGTCTTTTAATAAATGTACTTCCTTACTATTCTTGTTAAAGCACAAAAACAAAAAAGCAAAAGCTATCAATATTAAGGTAATTTCTTTAACAAAAATATTATTTCCTCCATCAAAAAATGGAGGAAAAATAATTAACACTATTAAAATATACAACACAAGATTCTTACGCACAATTTTATTTTTTATTATTAACACTATTTAATAAAAAGGCATAATTCTCCATTATCTTTCTTCTTAAATAATATAATATTTCCTTTGGTCTTCTATAAATATATTTAATACGTAAAATGAAGTGTCTCCTTCTACGCTCCTTTTGAAAAAGACAGTATAATCCTTTTAATTCTTCCCGGCTTAATTTTTCTGACAAAATTACATATTTATTATAGTTATCTAAGAAATTTATATTTAGTTTGTCCCAATCCATGTCGTTAGAAACAAATCCTTTCCTTAAAGCATAATCCCAGATAGGCGTACCTGGAAGAGGAACAAGCACTCCAGCTTCAAATAAATCTAACCTACTTCTCCTAATAAAATTATATGTGTCAATAATTTCTTCTTTTGTCTCATCAGGCGAACCAATAATAAACGAAGCGCTTACCTGTAATTTATACTTTTTTAATATGGTTATTGCCTCCTGGCCGGTCTGAACAGTCACGGTAGAGCCCTTCAAAAAATTTAATACTCTATTATTTCCTGATTCAAGCCCCATAGTTACAATATCTACACCCATTTCTTTAATTAATTTTGCTGTTTCATCATTTATTAAATTAGCTCGGACAGAAATTGTAAACTTAATCTTTTTATAAAAGCTTTGCGCTTTCATAAGGCTAACTATTTTCTTTAATCTTTCCTTATCCGCTATAAATAAATCATCACAAAAGGTAATTCTTAAGGGGCTATATTTACTAACTAAATATTTTATTTCACTTACAACATATTCCGCAGAAAAAAACCTGACGGTATTCCAAAACCGTGAAGAAAAACAAAACCGGCATTGATACGGACACCCCCTTGAAGTAAACATATAAATACTATCACCTCTTTTTATTCTAAGTATGTCCCGATCAGGAAAAGGAATTGAATCAAGGTTTTCTATTAGCGGTCGAGGCTCTGTGGTTACTAGTCCTTGGCCGTCATGATAAACAATACCTTTTATATTTCTTAATTCCTTTTTTACTAATCTATTATTAAGCAATAATTTTATTAGTTCGCTAAACGTCTCTTCTCCCTCGCCTATAACGCCAATGTCCATATTTTTATCAAGACTACATGGCAGTGCGCTAATATGGCTTTTTCCAATAATAACTATAATCCCTTTTTCATGGCAAAATTTTGCTATTTGTTTAGCTCTATTAAAATTTTGTGAAACGCAAGATAGTCCTACAACATCCGGCTTAAATAAAATAATTTCTTTCTCAATATTAGAATTTATAATATTAATATTTAACCTTCTTCTAATATCTTTCTTTAAATAAGAGACTAAATGGCCTAATCCTAAAGAATAATATTTCGATTGTATTTCTTCTTTTTTATCAAAAATATCAACTAGAGCTATTTTCATAAAACAATCAAATTAATTTTTTTTACTAACGTTTTTAATGCATAATATTTGGAATGATGTCTTGGGAAAATAAAACGCGATAAACTCGCTAACTGAAGCTACTTTTCCCCAAAAAAATTTCGGTTGCCATTTAATTTCACCTTCTTCTTTCCGAAATATTTTTAGACCACTCATGCCAAAAACTTTATATCCAATATTTTTCATCTCTTCCACTTTCCAGCCAGATAAGTGAAACTGCCCAATATTTTCATCAAATTTTTCTTGTTTTAGATATCCATTGGGTGTATAAATTACTACAATTTTTCTGGCTATTCTTTCCATCGCTTTTATTAATTTTTCTCCGTCGCTTTTGCTTAAATGCTCTATTAAATCAAGCGCCATAACGCAATCAAATGAATTATTGCTAAATTTTTCACACGCCCCCAAAACGTTTGAAAGCATATACTCTGAATGTATCTTTGCCTTTTTACTCTCATTAATATACGGCTCAAAACCATCAACGCCTAGGCTATATTCTATTTTTTTTGAAAATAATTCTATTGGAGATTTTTTTCCGCAACCTAAATCAAGGAGTGTTATGCAATTATTAAATACTTCTTTTTCTAATTTTTTATGAAAATGAAAATTATCAAAAAATGACATTTTTTATTTTTTGCTCCCTATAACAATTAAATTACTTCTTAAATAAGGCATTAAAAATCCAAATATTTTATTTATTATAATAATGAATTTGTCGTTACTAGGATAATTAAAATCTTTATAATAGATATTTAAATTTTTAAAATTTGCACTTTTCATTAAATAAAATAATTCTTTTGAAGAATATTCCCTAAAATGAGTTGCCGTGCTATATTTATCTTTTATGTCATAATTAATGCTTTTACCAATTAACATTTTAATTCTATTATTTAATCTTAGTAGATTTGGAGTTGTAACTATAATTATGCCTCCCGGCTTTAATATGCGGTAAATATCTTTAAAGATCTCTTGAGGATAAAAATTTAAATGCTCTAAAGTTTCACTAAAAATTACTAAATCAAAATAATTATCCTTAAATGGTATTTTCATCTCAGATAAGTTGCACTTTTTATTAATAATATCAAATTTATTACATCTCTCAATTATCTCTGGTCTTAATTCTAAATCAACTCCATATGCTTTATGGTTAAGCATATTTATAGCTATGGGCAAATGGCAAAAAAGGGAGCCTATATCAAGCACTTTAGCGCCCTTCCGTTTTTTGACTAATTTTAGTAAAATATACAGAATTGAACAATATCTATTTTTATGAAATAGAAAATATCCTTTTTCACAATCTATATCAGAACTACTAGTTTTATCTATTAACCTATATACATTATTTAAAATACTTATTATTTTTTCCATATTATAAATCAATTACTTCAATTAAATTCTTTATTTTTTGATTTTCTGGATCTAACAATAATGCTTTTTGAGCAAATTCACTGGTTTTATTAAGGTCGTCTATTTCTTTATAAAGTAGGGAAATAGCGAGCGGCCAGTTATAATTATTAGATTCAAGCATCATTCCTCGTTTATTATACCATATCGCTTTTTCTATATTTCCTTTAAAATAATTAATATCCGCTATTTTTCTATATACGTCTAACCTATAAGGATTAAGTTTGATTATTTTTGTATAATTTTCTAATGATTTATCATAATTTTCTAATTCTAAATAACTAATAGCTAGCTTCTCATATATATCTAACTTAAAATTGTTTAATTTTTCCTTATGTTGCTGATAGGATATTAAAAACAATGTCTCTTTTGGCAGAACAGATAATGCCTCATTATTTATTACAATTGCCTTTTCATAATCTCCAGCTAAGAAATACATACCTCCCCAGCTTTTATAAGAATCTGGGAAAAACGAACTTAAACTTATTAACTCCTTATATGACTCCTCCGCCTCTTTAAAATACTTTATATCTTCATACTTACCTAGCATTGTAAGAACTTTTGCTTTAATAATTAATCTTGAAAAATTATCTTGGCGATCTTCGTCAATCTTTCTAATAATTTCTATATAATTTAATACTTTTTTTCTATATTCATCTGAGCCCACACTTCTTAACGTTTCCATTGAGTCATTCACAAAGAACCAACGATAATATTCTTGCTTTTGGTTTAAATTTATTGCTAAAACATAATTTTTATACATTTCTGAAAAATTTCCGCTATTAAGGTAATGAGCCCTGGCTTTTTTAAAATAATAATCTGCCTTTAGGTCATTAACATTGTCTATTATAAAATATATAATAAAACCGCATAAAATTATAGAAGAATAAATAAAAAGAACATAATATATCTTTTTTGCTTTTCCAAGGTCAACAATCACCCCCTCTTTATAATTGCTAAGGATTGCGGCTATAATACCAATATATAACCAGAATATCACATTTGTTTCAATTATTGAAAAACTAAATAATAGTGAAAAATGATATGCCGCTAAACCAGCTATTAGAAAAAATAATATCCAATTTATTTCTTTATTTTGCTTTTTTAAATAACAAACTACCTTTCTAAAAAAGTATAATACTAATAATAAATAAACAATTAATAAAACTATTCCTCCCTCAAGCATTAAATCTAGTATTAGATTATGCGCCCGATCAGATGCCGTATTAATGTCTTCGTATACGGACCACATAGGATTATAATAACCTACCAATACTTCATGCTGATCTTCTAGGCCATAGCCTACTAATGGAGATTTGCTTATTGCTGCCAGGCTTGCTTTCCACGTTTCAAGCCGCATAGCCAGTGAACCGAACTTAAAATTCGTTATACTTTTTACTTTAAAAACAAATAAACTATCCTCAAAACTATTTGAAAAATTAATTATAAGTAAAAAAGACGATAATACAACTATAGTAATTAATAACAAAATCACAGCTGATTTTATAAAACTTTTCTTTTTTATATATAAATACAATAGTATTCCGAAACAAACACCAAAAATAAAACCCAACCAAGCTCCTCGAGAATAAGTAAAAATTAAACAAAAAAACTGTAATAGAAATAGTAAGATATAAAATGATCTAAATATGAATCTTTTGTTAATAATTACTTTGTATAAACTTAAAAATATAACTAAGAGTAAATAATTTCCCAAAAATACGGGCTGGCCAAGAGTTGAAATAATTCTCGATTGTGAATAACTTTCTTGCCAGTTTATAAATTCAAACCCCAGCCATTGCATTATTCCATATAGAGAAACTATCAAACTACCCAACAAAATAGTATTAATAATTCTCTTGATTTTTCTTTTGTCTGCTAAAAAGGACCCTAAAACACAAAAAAACAAAAAATAATGCAAATATAGAAATAGTCCCTGCTGGCGAATATATGACCCCCAAAAACTTTTATAAGGATCAATTGAAAAAATCGTAATTAGTGCTAAAATTACAAAAAAAACTATTGGTAATATAAAATACTTATATTCTGTATAAATTAATATTCTTTTAGATAAAATAATCTTTATCAAACTTAATACTGTTAAAGCCTCAACAAATATTTTAAAAAGAACTGCCCTGTCTAAAGAAAATAATGGGAAACTTTGGTAATAAAAGGAAAAATACAAAGGAACTAAAAAAATAATCAATAGTATTATTGATTCTATTATAAAATTAATAACCTTTATTATGTTATTTGTCATTCTTTTTCTCTTATTCTAATTATATTATAACATTTATATAAAATAAAATCTCCCACTTTTTAGAGAGAGAGATTTTATTTTGATTATGTCAATATTACTATTGAATACCTGATGGACTAGCCGTATGTATCCCTGCTGAAAGTCCACCTGTGTCAGCTCCAAGGCAGTATCGCAAAGTATAACTTGTGCCCGTTGCACCAACGGCGCCATAAACATAGGAATTAGCAGAAGAACAAGCGCTTCCATCAGCCGGAGTTGGCGCGGTTGGAACTACGTTCATATAAGTTACACTATTAAAACTTATAGTATCGCCAGAATCTGCTCCGCCGGCTAGCGGATAGCCATTAGCATCATTATAATATAATTCTAAAGCCGTTTGAATTTGTTTAATATCAGATACGCGCCTAGCGTCTCTTGATTTCTGTCTAGCGTTATTTAAAGCCACTACGGCTAAAGTTGATAATAAGCCTATAATCGCAATTACTACCAACAATTCAATTAAAGTAAAACCTTTTTGTCTTTTCATAAGTCACCCCCTCTCTTTGAATATCCCGTAGTCACTAACTTAATCCCAGGAATTAAAATAGCCACTTGGGAGAGATTAGATTTAATAAAATTAAATTAAAATATAGAATTAAATTTTATAGTAAATAAAAATTTAGCGACCTATCTTCATCCAATCCTGCTTAAATTCTGATTTTATTAATTAATATAACAACTAATAATAAACTAAATAACCACTTATCCACATTATACCATAAAATTAAAAATTATTGTATTAGTCCACCTCATATTGGACACCAGACAATTATTAAGCAAATAATCCACAGGAGAGGTTAAATTAAGGCTCCAGTGAAATCTATCAGTATTGTACCATAATAACCAGTCTATTAATTTCTTGTTAAACTCATCA
>JBDRJA010000113.1:0-3510 GCA_043815345.1 Patescibacteria group bacterium
ATAAAATAGCTTTTGAAATGAGTAGTACGGATTATGCCAAAAAAATGCAGAAAGAAAAACAATTATTATTTAAAAACTTATTTAATAGATAACTGATCTGGCTTCGCCAGCTCAGGCTCATCTTTCAATGAGAAAAGACTATAAAACTTACTAAAAAAGACCTCAAGTAATGAGGCCGCTTGTTACATAAAATATATCCTATTGAATTAATAAACTAATATTTATACGCAAACAAACAACCCCGAAAAATTCCTACGGGTCTCATTGCGTCTTCTGTCCAATAAGCCTTTTTGATTTATTATTATAAACAATGATTTCATTATTATAATTTATATTAATTAGATTTTTATATTAAAAAATTGACTTTTATTTAATATCTGCTATAAATTATACTATATTAATGTTTTTTGTCAACTGAATAAATAAATATTGTTGTATAAACAAAAAAATTGCATGAAAGGAGAAAAACCATGGATTTATTAGAATTAGCAACGAAACTGGTAAGCTTTAATACCGTTAGTCATGAGTCAAGCACGGTAGATATGGCTGATTTTATAAGTAATTATTTAGAAGGCTTAGGTTGTAAAATTACTCAATATCCTTATTCTACTTCCGATGCTACGCTCAAAAAAGTTAACCTAGCGGCTAAAATCGGCGGAGATGAAAGCGAGCTTGCTTTTGCTGGCCATATGGATACTGTGCCGATTAAAAAGAGTGAGAATTCTGAAAAAGATGAAAATCCAAGCAGAGATCCATTGGAATTAACTCTTGCAGGAAATAATTATTACGCCAGAGGAATAACAGATATGAAATTATTTTTAGCCATAGCTATTAAAGCGGCCGAAGCATTGCGGTCGAAACAGTTTAAAAAACCATTCGCTTTATACTTTACCAGCGATGAAGAGGTTGGTTGTTTGGGGGCCAGAAAACTTGTTAAGGAAAATGATTTTATTATAGCAAAAAAGGTGCTAATCGGAGAACCAACTCAATTAATTCCTATATACGCGCATAAAGGTTATATATATGCCACTATTGAAATTTTTGGAAAAAGAGGCCATAGCTATGATCCTCGATCCGGGAAAAGTGTAATACCTGCGTTAATGGAAACTTTAGAAAAGCTTTCTTCTTTAGAAAGTAGATTCAATCAAATTCGCAATCCTATTTTTAATCCTCCATACCCAACAATAAACATTGGCCGTATTGATACTGACGAAGTAAGGCACAATAAAACTATTATGGCTGTGAAAAACACGATTCTTGGTTATTGTAAACTTGAAATAGAAATACGTTACTTGCCGGAGCAAGATGCAAGCCAAGTTTTTAATGTCATGGAAGATCTAGTTGCGGTTGAGCATGGAGAAGTAACTGTTAAAGCTAGTCTAGCTCGTAATTTTACTCCACCAATGAACACTCCCGCGGATTCTCGATTTGTGAAACTTATAGAAGATATAAGCGGACAAAAACCAGATACTGTATGCTATAACACCGAAGGCGGTGTATTTAATGCCAACGGGGCCCAAACGGTTATTTTTGGACCAGGAAGCATAACCCATGCTCATAAACCTGATGAGTTTATTGAAAAAAAATATTTCGAAAAAAGCGTTGTTAATATGTATTCTGAAATAATTAGAGAAATTTGTTGTAAGGGCTAAGGAGGCAACATGGAAACCACTAGGGCAATAAGAGAAACTCTCGGCTACATTAGTGAGCACCGACGTTCAATAGTGGTAGTAAAGATTGGCCATCAAATACTACCGAAAGCAAGCGAGCTAGGGATTATTCAAGATATACAAAGCATCCAAGACGCTGGGATAAATATAGTTATTGTTCATACTGACCCAAAGATAGGCTATGACAATTGGGAGGCTATTGAGCACCTGATAAAAGTTGCTGATATTACAAACGATGAAGGCATTGACAACTGTCTCAAGTTCGGAAGAATCCCAGTAATCTATTGTGGAAAACTTGATAGTTTCGAAATTGATGAAATGATTGCTGGTTTGGCCATAAAGTTAAAGGCAAAAAAATTAATCTTTATCACACATCAAGGCGGTGTATTCGGTCAACAAAATACCCTAATCAGTGAAATGGGGGTGAAAGATATTGATACATTATTAGTTGAGTCAGGGGTGGTTAGCGGCGGTATGAAAATAAAAATTCAAGCAGCTCAAATGGCTTGTCTTTATGGTGTTGATAGAGTCCATATCATTAGCGGCTTCAATCAGAGCGCCTTATTAAGAGAAATGTTTTCCTCCGAAGGTATTGGAACCATGATATACTCAAAGACACCATACCATGATATACGCAGTGCCGAGCCAAGAGACTTAATGGCAATTTCCGAAATTCTCAAGGAATGTGATATCAGACAATCATTATCATATGAACAGATTAAAGATGAAATTAAAAATTTCGTAGTATTTACTGTTGACGGCCATGTTCACGGCTGCGTCCATCTAAAAGAATATAAAAAAAACAATTTGATGATAATTTCTTGCTTATCAATTTCAAAAGGCTATGAAAAATCAGATATCATGGAGAAGCTTCTGCGTCATGCCCTTGAATTTACTGCCCAATTAAAAATTAGGCGTGCATTGTTAGAGCCAACAAAAAATATTACCTGGCTCGGTATCTATCCGTGGTTTACAAGGCTTGACTTTGCTCAACCCTCAAAAGAAACGGATCTGCCAGAGAGTTTTTCAGGAAAAAATGTCCTAGTTTGCTATTTATAACAATTTAAAATTATAAACAAAAAATTCAACCGAGATTAAAATTAAATAATCTCGGCTTTTTTATCATAAATATTATTAAAAAATTTTTAGCACTGGGATTATGGACTAAAATTTGCGAATTTATAATAATTTAAAAACGTCCGTGCTTCATGATCGTACTTTTAAACATCCCACCAAACTTTCTTTTTTCTGATTTTTGATTTTGCGGTAGCAAAAAAATCTTTGCAAACCTTGAAAGCTCTATCTTTATCATATATTCGGCAGGAAAAGACATCAATCAAGACTTCTTTGTATTTCGTAAAGGTGTGAACCGAAATATTAGAAAAGTCGATAATAACAATAGCGCTCCAACCAGGGTTTTCTTCTATGCCTTTAGCAATATACGGCCCTTTCAAGACGTTCATATCTATCTTCTTAACTAGCTCAATAATAAATTTTTTAATAGTTTCTGGATCATTGATATTATGATTGCAATTATCAATATCAAATAAATAATGAAATCTTTTTGTTTTCATAGTTTAAAGAAGACGTAAACTTTTAGATAAATAGATTTAGAGTAATTAAAAATAGACTGCAAAATATAATCTAATACTTATTATAATTTAATACTAATGAAAATATTACCTTTTGTCAAAATTTTCGCATTGAGACATAAATAATGTTACTTTGCTCTTATCGGTTGGGACATATAAGATGTTACCGTAGTTATTAATAAATAATTATGGCAACTATATGACCAATATGACTAAAAAGGAGCTAGCTAAGGTAACTAGAGCTAGAT
>JBDRJA010000114.1:0-6220 GCA_043815345.1 Patescibacteria group bacterium
GCTGACATGGAAAAAGGCCAGATGAGATGCGAAGTTAATATTAGTGTGCAGGAAAAAGGCAAATGGAAATATAAAGGAAATTGCGAAATAAAACCAGTAGGTGGCTACAAGCTTAATCCAAAAGTGGAATTAAAAAATATAAATTCTTTTAAAGCCGTAGAAAAAGCCATTGATTATGAAGTAAAAAGGCAAATTAAAGCGCTTGAGGACGGAGAAGAATTAGTTCAGGAAACCCGTGGCTGGAATGAAAAAACAGGCAAAACCTTTAAGCAAAGAATAAAGGAAACTTCCGCAGATTACCGCTATTTTCCCGAACCTGATATTCCGCCTATTAAGATTGACTCAAAATGGCTTAAAATAATTAAACAAAACTTAATTGAATTACCTATGAATAAAAAAGAAAGATTTATAAAACAATACAATTTAAACGAATATGATGCAGAAATTTTAGTTAGTGATAATGATTTAGCAGATTATACCGAACAAGTAATCTCTGAATTACGCGCCTGGATTGACTCTACCGGTGATAATTGGGAAAGGCAAAAAAGAAAACTAGCCAAAGCCGTTTCTAACTGGCTAATTAGCGAATTATTTAAACATCTTAAAGCTGATAATAAAAGTATTAAAGATATAAATATAACTCCAGAAAATTTTGCGGAACTTATAACCTTAGTTTATCAAGGTAAAATAAATTCTTCAACCGGACAAAAGATATTGGGGATAATGTATAAAAAAAGCGGGGATCCATCCAATATTATGGCTGATTTGGGTTTAGAGCAAATTGATAATGAGGCCGAATTGGAAAAAATTATTAAAGATATAATTAAGAAAAATCCCGCGCAGGCTGAACAATACAAAAAAGGCAAAGAAAATGTCCTGCAGTATTTTGTTGGGCAAACTATGGCCGCCACGAAAGGAAAGGCGAATCCAAAAGTAGTTATAGAAATACTTAAAAAATTATTAAAAAAATAAATTATGGCTTTAGAAGCATTAAAATTTGAAACAGAAAAGGAGGTAAGCATAGAGGAAATTAAAAGCATACGCGAGGAAAAATACGGAGAAGATGTTAAAAACAGCCCAGATAAAAAAATGTCAAGTGATATTCATAATTCTTTAAAGACTCATAATAATATTGCTTCAACCTATGGCAAAGAACTAACAACTGAAGTTAAAAAAAACCAAATCATAAATCATGAAGATGAGGTAGCTATTGAAATAGCAACTGAATTGCACGATAGCGGAAAGATAAAATCAAATTCAGATAGAGGGCATGTGAATGACCATCATCTTGAGGGAGTTGAGCGTGCTAGAGAGATATTAAACGAAATGTTAGGCCAAGAAATTTCTGGTGTTGAAATAACTAATGATTTTATTAAAAAAGTAACCGATTCTATTTATAGGCACATGAACCACCCTTATTTAGTGATGTTAAAAGGGGAAAAATATCCTGAACCACAAAATATCGTAGATAAAATAGTATTTGATGCTGATATGCTGGCTAACGTGGGGTATAAAAATGTTATTTTTCGTTTAAAAATTCCTGATAATTTAGAAAAAGATTCCCATGCTGCCCAGAAAAATAACATTACCTCCTTGCAAGCCTCTTTTGAAAACGTGGTAGAAACTGGAAAAATTTTAGCCGGAAATAAAAAAGAGAAAGTCGTTTATACAAAAGAAGCGCAAACCCGGATTGAAGAATTAATTGAGTTAGTGGATAAAATTATGGAGGCACTAATTAATAAAAACATATTTGAAGAAGCTGAAAATAAATATTATAAAGATAATAAATTTGATATTCCTGAATTAATTATATATCTTAACCAAGAAATTAAGGCAGCCGCCCAAGAATTAAGCATTCCAAAAAATATATTTGAGAGATTTATTATTTAATTTTAGAAAAATTTGACAAAATAATATATCTACGCTAAACTCTGGATAACAATAGAATAATTATAATTAAAAAATTTTGTGCAAAATATATATTTAGCTAAAATTAAATATCTTTATTCATCAATAACCAAGGCCTTAATGTCTTGGAATTATATAATGAAGTAATTATTTCCCCCTTTACAGGGGGAATTTTTTTGGCTAAAATTTTGATCATTCAACAATTAAAAAGGAGGGGGGGAGAATGAAGCATATTTTAAGTATTAATGATTTTACCAGGTCAGAACTTTTTAATGAAATAGTTCCGGGTGGTAAAGGCTATATTCAACAAGCAAGGGCAAGAAAACTTGACCCATCTACTCCCGAAAAAAAAGTAACCATTTTAATGATTGAACCAACAACAAGAACGGGGGGCAGTTATGACGAAGCTGGAAGATTACTGGGTTGGGATCGAAACGTAATTATGGGAAAGGAAGCAACATCATTGGTAAAAAGCGAATCTTATGCAAATACTGCCCGAATACTTGCCGGCCAAGGAGCAGATGTGTTGGTGGTACGAAGTAGTATTGAGGGCTCACAAAGATTCATGGCGGAGATTCTCGATGCAGAAGGCTATTGTGTTTCAGTACAAAATGCCGGAGATGGCACTAACCAACACCCAACGCAAACATTTCTTGACCTTCTAACAATTTCCGAAAAACTTGGAAGGTTTGACAACCTAAAAATTGGATTTTTCGGTGATTTGAAATATGGACGAACAGTTCACTCATTACTGTGTGCTTTATCTCATTGTAAAAATATCTCTTTAGTTCTAGTATCTGACCCCGCGACTGCTTTACCTAACCAATATAAAAATCTATTTTCGGATGTATTAGAATCTGATTCCTTGGAAGCGCTTCATGATTGTGATATTATTGGTGGCTTGCGTTTGCAAGAAGAAAGATTTGAGGGTGATCCAGTTGCTTTGCAAAGAGCCAGGGGTAGGTTCTGTATTGACCAAAAAGTTCTGGCAATGTTAAAAGATGATGTTATTATAATGCATCCAATGCCTTACACGACTGAATTCCACCCTAACATCATCGGAGATCCCAGGCTTATTTGCGTTCAACAAGCTTGGTATGGCATACCCACGCGTATGTTTTGTCTCACAGAAGGTTATAATAATAGAAAAAACACCACAGGTCAACGCGGGCAAGCAGGAGAAATGCAAATTCTTAAAAGTCTATCTCTTGATAAATACTGGGAAGAAAGAAATGGTAGAAAAAAATCCGCAACGTATTTTCGTCCGATTAGCCATGGGACTGTAATTGACCACATACCTATTGGCTTTGGAAAAAGGATTCAGCCACTTCTGACTGGCAATTACCTAGAGCTCAATCAAGGTGTTGAGCATTTGATTAGCAACAAAAATCCAAACGAGCTTGTTCTTAACAAAGAAATGCTAGTATTAGAAGGAGACTTTCCTACTGAACAAGCCATGATAAATATCGCCTCTCTTGCTCCCTCTGTAACTTTCAATGTAATTAGGGAGGGGATGTTTAAAAAATTGAAAATTAAAAAACCTTCCTTAATTACCGGAATTGGAAGATGCCCAAATAAAAATTGTATTACAAATCGTGATCCTGAAGCAAAGGCAACTTTCGTACCAAATGGACAAGATATAAAATGTCATAATTGCGAAAACCATTTTTACAGAGAAGAAATAATTTAAAAGAAGGATAAAATGCCGAATTGTACGTATTGGGAAATAGATGGAAAAAACGTCGCTGTAGATCAGTTAACCCAAAATGCTCTGAAGAAAACGAAAAAACCTGTGGCCATGCAAACCCTTCAAGCCAATATGAACTTCAGGTCACTGTTGTGCAAATAGACCATAATATTTTGGAACGGCTTGCTACGCCTTAGCTGTCATCAAAGGGGATAGACATTTGTCTCAACCCCTTTTTTATTTTAAAAACTTCTTTACCAACCTCTCTACCTCTCCCCTATTTTCCACCCAATGAATTTTAGCTCCTTGTCTTTCCCAGCGCCGAAACCAGGTCATCTGCCTTTTGGCGTACTTTCTTATGGCAATATTTAGTTTTTCCACCATTTCCTCATAATCCAACTTTCCCTGCAAATACAAAGCAAGATGTTTATATTCTAGCCCAAATTCTTCTAACCGTTCCCAGCCTACGCCATTTTTATGTAACTCTTCTACTTCCTCAACTATCCCCTCTTTTTCGAGTCTATCTATCAATCTTTTGTATATTCTTTTATTTAATTCTTCTCTCGGTACCTTCAACCCAATTATCAAAAAATCATATTGCCGACTAGACACTGAGTGTCCTATAGGACACTCAGTGTCTTTTTGTATCAAGCAAGGTTTATTCGCGATTTCCACATACCTTATAAGTCGCCTCTTATTCTTCTTATCACTTTCAGCTAATTTACCTGCAAAATCTTTGTTTAATTTTTGCAGCTTTTTAAATAACTGATTCGCGCTCATCTTCTCTAATTTTGTCCTCAACTCTTTATCCGGCTTAACTTTACTTAAATTATAGTTATCCACAACTGACTGAACATACAATCCTGTTCCTCCGGCAATAATCGGCACTTTGCCCCGTCTCAATATATCCTCAATCGCTTTAAAGGCCATTTTTTGATACTTCGCTAAACTAAACTGTTTCTTAGGGCTTTCCACATCTATCACATGATAAGGGATCTGCACAGTCTCACTTTTTTGAATTTTGGAATTTGTAATTTGTAATTTATTTGTAATTTGTAATTTGTAATTTGTAATTTTCAAAATATATTCTCCCAAATCCTTCCCGGTCCCCACATCCATCCCCTTATAGACCTGTCTTGAATCAGCTGAAACAATTTCACCCCTAAATTTAAAGGCCAGCTTAACTCCCAGCCCGGTTTTCCCGCTAGAAGTAGGGCCAATAATTACAATTATTTTTTCTTTATTATTAGCTAAATTTTTTCCTTTTTTTGACATACTTATTATTAATTGGTAATCTAAAAATAGATTATTTTTAAAAAAAATTAATTTAATAGCTTTTTTTTAATATTTATATAGTATAAAAAACTTCTTAAAAGGAGGAACCGATATGAGTAATTATATTATTACCCCTGATAATAATTTCGTTCTTTACAAAAATTCGCCATTTAAATGTGGAATTACTACAAGAGCGCTAGGTGACTTTTCAGTAAATGGAAATAGAGATGAACAAATTATAAATTTAATGTCTATCTTAGGTGTAACGAGCTGTATTTCTATGCTGCCTGAACACAAAAGTAATATTATCCTTCTTAATAATATTATCAATCAAATAGAAGTATCTGATTGCGATAGTATATTATTTAGAGATAAACAAAACGGTTTTCAGGGGCTAGTGCACTGCGGCTGGAGAAGTATTTTAGACAAAGTAGTTGAAAAAACTATTGCTAAATTACTTGGCTGTGGCTATCAGAAACCTAAAATAGGAGCGATTATTTATACGGGAATTTGTGCTAACTGCTATGAAGTTAATAAAGACGTATATGTTAAATTCCGTGAAGACCCTATCGCCCGGGAGTTTTTTACCTATCAGGAAAAGTATAATAACTTTTCATTTAATCTGCCGGAATTATTATTCCAGAAATTACATGACACCGGCCTAAAATCAGAAAATCTAAATTTCTTTAATCTTTGTTCACATTGTTTAAAACAGAATAATAGATTTTTGCTATTTTCTGAACGGCGGACAGAAGATAAAGGCAAAAGAAACCTAGCCTTTATTAAAATTAACGATATTGTAATTGCCGGCACGACCGGAAATTGTCCCTATATAATATTTTATCTTATTCCCCAAAATAAATAAATTAATTCTGGGGAATTTTTTATTTTACAGGACTGTCGCCCAATGCTCTTTTGAGCAAAAATTTATGAAATTTGAGGAAATTTTGTAAAATATTTTTGAGCTTATGTGTTAATATAGGCGAAAAAATATTTTACAAAATTTACCGAATTTCAAGAATTTATGCCAAATACGGCATTGGGCGACAGTCCCTTTACATAGCCCTTCAATCTAAAATCTTCCACTTCCATAATTTCAACTTCCACAAATTCACCAATTCGACATTCGAAATCCGATATTCGAAATTTTACTACCTTCCCCGTCCTTGTTTTCCCATACCAACCCCCATCTTTGCTTATTCCTTCAACCAACACTTCAATTACTTTTCCAAGATACTTTTTATTATTCTCCAAAGCTGTCATACGTAAGACCTTCATCAACTCCTCTTCCCTTCTCTTTTTCTCTTGCTTAGGCACATCGTCTTCTAACTTTGCAGCCGCCGTGCCTGG
>JBDRJA010000115.1:0-5626 GCA_043815345.1 Patescibacteria group bacterium
ATATAAATATACGTAGTATATTAATAATATGTATTTAAAATAGAGCCAATTTATTTCCGTATAATGCCATTATACGAAGTCAATTGTCAAACCGTTTTGTCCGTTTAAGTCCTTTCGCATTTCCCGCTAATTGCATATAACAAGTTATATGTGAACTTATCTTTTTTTAATTTAATATTAGTACAAAATTTACTATAAATTTCTCAGTCAGGAGCAGGCGTTAAATCTTAATTCTAAAATTTTTAATTAATATTAGATTCCTTCAACTTCCCCAAGCTCAATTTCCACTTCAACTTCTTTATTTTCTCGAAGATAAATTATATTAACTTTATCACCAGCTAAATAATTCTGTAAAATATCGGTTAAATCATTATTTTTATTAATCTCAATATTATCTATAGAAATAATAATATCACCTTCTTTAAGGCCCGCAACATCTGCCGGACTATTTTTTACCACATCAACTCCATTCGTATTTTTATAAATTAAAGCGCCTTTTTTATATTGATTATCCTCCATAGTAATAGTAGATAAATCAATATAATTAATGCCCAAACCAAGACGTTTAATGACTTTAAATTCTAGTAAACTATTAATGGCAGATTTAAAATGATTAATTGGTATTATTTTGCCTCCTTCCGCCACAAAACCGATAACATTGCCGGCTAAATTAAAAATAGATGCTCCTTTAAATTCCTTGCTCATAGTATCTGCCAAAATAAGTTCATCAGAAAAAACGTCGCTAAACTTTAATAATATAGTATTTTCTTTAAAGCCGGTTACTGACGTTAGCTGGCTCCTGCCGCTCCAATCAACCACTACCGCTAGTTGTCCGCTATTAATATCCTTTTTATCTGCGAATACACTAACCGGTAAATTATTTACGCTATTAGCATGGACAAAAGAGAATGATGTTATAGAATCTTTAATATATTTATCAATATTATAAATTTCATTATTCTTCGTTATTACTACGTAATCACTAACCACCTTAATAGGATTAGCGTTTTCTATGAAAGCATTAGTAATTATCCAGCCATCGCTGGTAATAATTAATCCCTGGCCTATTTTTTGATTTAACTTATAATAATCTTCTAGATTAAATTCAGCTAACTCGGGGGTGCTTGTGCCTACTGCTACTTTTTTATAAACTCCTACTAAGCTGCTATTCACGTTATTAATAGTTTGGGTTACTCTAGTATCCTGTTCTACTACTACTTTTTTTGCTCCACTAATAACTAAGCTTGAACCATTATAGTTGCTGTCTGATAAATTTATTTCTCCAAAAAAAGGAATATTATAAATATCACCAAAGATATAAACTTTAGCTATGAGTTCGCCAACTATTCCTCCGGCTAACCCAAAAACTAGAGCCAAAATAATAACTAGCAAAAAACTATTCTTTTTTTTGTCCTGTTTCTTTTGTTTCTCCATAAACACATTTTATTAATAATTCGCGTATTCGTTATTCGCAACATTCGCATGCATTCGTATATTAGCATCGCTTATTTACATCCACCTAGCGGTCAATAAAATTAATGAGATGCTTATTAGCCCGAATGATAAATAAAATTTAACAATTCTTTTATTTAAATCTCCCCTTAAATAATACCTTATTAAGCCAACGATAACGTAATAACAAATTGCTAAAACTAAGCCGGAAATATTATAGTTTAATGGCAGAAAAGAAAGTGACCAGGATATTTCCGTTAGAATCAAACAGCTTACTAAAATATATATAAAGCCGATTTTAAAATTTATTTTATTTATCCACATTACATTATAAATTACTAAAGCAATAATCGGCAATATTATAGTTATTAATATCCAGATTGGGATATTCAAAAACGACTGTAAACCGAAAGTAAAAGAGGATAAAAAAAAGATGATTAAAAAATTTCCATAAGATGATATGTTTTCTAAAATTTGACTCTTATAATAATTAGGCTTAAATATATAATAATAGAAATTTCTAAGATAAAAATAAATAAAAAAAGAATTAGCAAGAAATAAAGACTGAATAACTATTTTATTAGAAATTAAAACTGAATAAAAGGCTAAGGTCGTTAGGAAAAGAGCGGGCTGAACTGTCGCGCTTAAATAAAATTTCCTGCCACCCTGATTTAAACTATGCTTATGCAATACCCAAATAGTAAAAAAGATAACTAGATTAGCTAAAATTAAAAGAAAGTAGATGGCTTTAGGAAAAATAACAAAAAATTCAAAAAGAAGTAAAATTATTAAAGGCGTAACTAAAATTAAAATTCGATAAAATTTCATATTACAAGGTAATTTGTAATTTGGCAGATTGCTAATCCCCTTTTATCCGAAATCCAAATTCCAAATTACTAATACTTTCTTAGCCAACCATAGCTTGCTTTAGCCTGATTAATTATTTGTTGGCTTTCTAGTTTGACGTTACTGTCGCCCTCCGACAGATAACTCTCCATTTTAGTAAACGCAAAGACTAAATCAAGATGCAATTTTTTAAATTCCCCAGGAACTTTTAACTCCAGTAGCCTGCTTTTAGCTTGTTCAATTTCAGTAATAATAACATCTTCATTTTCAACTAACATTAAATAATCAGCTAAGATTAAACTTACTTCGTCTTTATAATTATTTTTTAAATCCAGCAATGTATTATCGATCTTCCCTCCATTTTTAGTTAAATTTGATTCTTGAGCAATAAAAAAATACAAAATTAAAAGCAAGGCAATAACTAATAAAATTAACAATATTTTACTCTTTTTAGACATATTTTAAATAAATAATAACTACTGTTTATTTCCTGTTATTTTTTTACCAAATCCCTCAATCGCTCTTAACATCTCTAAAGGAGCAGCTATAACCACCGTGTTAGACTGGTCTGATGATAAATCATTAAGTGATTGTAAGGTTCTAAGATGCAACGCGCCGTCAGAAGAAGAGAGTATTTGGGCAGCCTTGGCTAAATTTTCAGACGCTATTACTTCACCCTCGGCTTTAATAATAACCGCCCTTCTTTCTCTTTCTGCTTCGGCCTGCTTAGCAATTGTTCTTTCCATGTCTTCCGGTAGGCTAACATCTTTTAATTCAACGTTATTTACCTTAAGCCCCCACTCATCGGTTTCTTTGTCAACAATTTCTCTGATACGATCGGCGATCTTATCGCGATTAGCCAGTAATTCATCTAAAGTTGCTTCGCCTACGATATTACGCATCGTGGTCTGGGCGAATTGGCTAATAGCATAGCGAAAGTCCTCTACTTCAATAAACGCTTTTTCCGCCGCCATTACCTTGTAGTAAATTACAGCATTAACTAATACTGATACATTGTCTTTAGTAATTGCTTTCTGGTCTGGAACATCAACTGCTTTAACCCGCATATCTACTTTCTGATAAGTCTGGAAAACTGGAACAACTATTCTCCAGCCCGGGTGCATAATACCAGAATAACGGCCCATGGTAAACCTTACTCCTCTTTGATACTGATTGATTTGTTTTAAACTGATAAGGATTATAAATAATCCAATCCCTAAAATTGTGTAGACTGCTTCCATAAGTTTAAAGTTAATAATAAATTAGTTGAATATGTTAAATTAGTTATTAGTAAAATTAGTTAAACTAGTTACTTGTTGCAAATTGTATAACAACTAATTTTACTAATTTTACTAATAACTTTAATTGTAAAAAACTAAAAAATATTATTATATACTCTAATCATTAAATTTTTTAAATATCACTCAACCTACAATCTTCAATCATAAATCTAAAATTATAGTCACCGGTCCGTCATTTATTAACTCCACTTGCATCATCGCTCCGAATTCACCGGTTTCTACTTTTATACCTTGCTCTCTTATATATTTAATAAATTTTTCATACATCGGGATAGCTTTTTCAGACCTGGCTGATTCTATAAAGCTAGGACGGTTTCCCTTTGAGCAGTCGCCATACAAGGTAAATTGTGAAACCACCATTATTTCTCCACCCACATCCTTGACTGACAAATTCATTTTATCATCAGAATCTGAAAATATCCTTAAATTCATTATCTTGTCCGCCATCTTTGCAATATCCCCTTCTTCATCGTCCTGATTTACGGCTAATAATACTAACAAACCCCTACTAATCTGACTAATAGTTTTATCTTCAATTTTTACATTAGCACTTTTAACTCGTTGGATTACGGTGCGCATAATATTTTATCATTCTTAAATCTAAAATCGTAAATCGTCAATCATTCAAATTTCCCAGCCTCAATTTCAACCCAATTTTCATTATCCTCGTCCCACTTATAAGCCATCAATTTATTACTTTTTTCAGTTTCGCTATACACATAATCTACTTTAGTTTCAGAGCCTATCCGCTTGGAATAAGTCATCTTTTTATCAAGGACTATTGGCTTAGTAATAAATTCTAACCTTATTTTTCCTATTGGGCCTTGAAAAACAATGTACTCAATATCAACTCCGCCTTCATCTTCTAAATGTTCTTTACCTTCATCTTCAGCCTTGAAATTATCTTTAATATTATTTATTATGTCTTGCCATTTTTCTGCAGTCATAAAAAAATTAACTAATAGACTTGTTACTTAATAATAAGATATTTTAGTTTCTAAATCCCTAATCCTATTTCGGGCAACACTTTCGTTAATCAAGCCTTCTTCAAATAAATTATCTATGGCTTTGTTCATTGTTATCATGCCTTCTTTCCGGCAAGTCTGAATAACCGAATATATTTGATCTATTTTATTATTCCTAATTAGATTAGAAATAGCATTGTTGTTAATCAATATTTCTCTAGCCACAATTCTCTCTTTATTTTTTGCCGGTAGAATTTGCTGGGCAATTACGGCCCGTAAAGTAGAAGATAGCTGTACTAAAACTTGCTGCTGTTTATGCGAAGGGAAAACATCAATTATTCTGCCGATGGTTTCCGGGGCGGTGGTAGTATGAAGAGTTGATAGAACTAAATGTCCGGTTTCTGCTGCGGTTAATGCGGCCGATACTGTTTCATAATCGCGCATTTCTCCAACCATAATTACATTCGGATCCTGGCGCAGAGCATTCTTTAAGGCAATAGCAAAGGTCTTTGTATCCCGGCCTAATTCTCTTTGCTCAATTATGCTCTGCTTTTCTTTAAAAAGATATTCAATCGGGTCTTCAATGGTTATAATATGCGCTCTCCTTTCTCTATTAATAATATCGATCATAGAGGCTAGGGTTGTTGATTTTCCTGAACCGGAAGGTCCGGTTACTAAAACTAAGCCGTCATTTAAGTGAGTTAGATTATATATAACTTCGTCAAAACCTAGGCTTTTAGGATCAGGGATCGTGCCCGGAATAACCCGGGCCGATAACCCAATCTTACCTTCCTGAAAATGCAAATTTATCCTAAAGCGAGTGCTAAAAAACTCTTGCGAAAAATTTAATTCGCGTTCATGCTTAAATCTTTCCCAAACTTTTTTGTCCACTAAGCTCTTTATTGCTATTCTTAAGTCTCCGGGGTTAATAATTTCCTTGCCAAGTTTATCTAAATAACCTCCGATTCGCAAGGCCGGAATACTCCCCCCGGCCAAATGTAAATCAGAGGCATTTTTCTCAATCGCTTGTTTAAAATAAGTTAAAATATCCATATATTAAAA
>JBDRJA010000116.1:0-4639 GCA_043815345.1 Patescibacteria group bacterium
GAGAAAAATATTACAATCACCCATGCTAATGAACAAATTTGGACAATCCAAGTTGATTTTGCATCGCCTAGACTTATTCATTAGATATTCTTAATCGCTTCGCGATTATGTTTACGAAACTTCGTTTCGTAATTCAAAGTACCATATATTTATTGCCTCCCCATAGCCTTGATGTAGGAGGGTTAATTTAATTATTATTGGTTAATGAATTCAGCCACTCCGGCTGTCTCGTTTTTATTAAAACGGAGATTCGCCTTAAAGCCAGCCTCTTTAAATAATTCAGCCATCTCTTTAAAGCTCCATTCTTCTTTTATCTCTGCCCGGCCGGACGCTTCATCAACTATCATGTCTGCCAATATACTTTTGGCGTTAGCTAATTTTATTCTGCTATCAAGACTAAGGCCTTGCTTACTATATAAAAAAGATTCAATATAGCTCCCGCCTGGCTTTATTATTATTTCTAGTTCATCTATAAATTTTATAAGCTTTTATTTAGTAAAAGAACCGGTCAAACCGCTGCTCACCACTAATTCAAAGCTATTCTTTTTAAACGGACTTTTTAAAGCATCGGCCAGTACATATTCTTGCTTTTTAGTTTTGCGTTTTTGCGCTAAATCCAGTAATAATTTAACTCTATCAATGCCAACTAACTCTCTGCAATACGGTTTAATTTTATCCGCCACCTCGCCCGTACCGGTGCCTAAATCCAGGGCTTTATCCCATTTTTTCCTAGATACAGTTTTAATTAACTCTTCTTGCGCCGGCAGAGAGCGCAGGCCTGCTAAAACATCAAACCAAATCTGTCCGTCCGGTGATTTTTTAGTTAATATTTCATACCGTTTAACAGGATCAATTTCCTCTCGTACGCATTTAGCTAAATCCAATAAGCTATCCAAAGGTATTTTACCATACCATCCTTTTTCACCAATCTCTTTCCCTTCTTCTTCTTCTTTAGCTAAACTAATTACCTCTTCCCATACTTCTTCCGGGATAGGAAACTCACTGGTTTTTTCATCTAATTCTAAGTATTTTTCTGGAAACTTTTCCGGCCCGGGTATAATATTGTTCATGTTTTCGGACATATTTATTTTATTATTTGTTTGCCGATTTTCCAAACTCCTTTTTCCCTAAATGCCGGAATGCTCTGTCTTTTAGCTTTATTTAATAAGATAGGTTTTTTTTCCTTAATCTCTTCAGCATATTCTGAAAGCCGAACTATATTTTCGCTCTTTAAATATGCAATTCTCTTATGAAAAGATTCAAGTAAAGCCAAATACAAAACTTTGTCCATCTTCGCAGTCTTCTTCTTCCGGCTATCTCTGTATTCTCCAAATGATTCATAATAAACTTCCTTTTCTTTGTCTCGGATAATAAGCGGCGGAAAACCAATTTGCATCAACTGATAATTTATTAATACGCGGCCAATCCGGCCGTTGCCGTCGCAGAAAGGATGAATATTTTCAAATTCCAGATGAAATTTAGAAATTTTTTCCAAAAAATAATCCTTGTGATTTCCGGAATATTCCAGCAAAATAGCCGCCATCGTTTTTTCAACCTGCTCCGGAGCCGGCGCAACATGAGTCCCGACTCTGACATATTCCCCTTTGGTCCTGAATTTTCCGGCTATGTTTTCATCAATATTAGTAATAAGCATCTTGTGCAGTAAAAGTATTAATTCCTTGTCAATATTCTCAGGGATTATCTTATTCTTAATATAGGCAAAAACTTGCGCCAAGTTTTTTGCCTCAAATACTTCCCGCATCGAAACATTCCGCGAAACTTCCATATTTAAAAGTATTTTTTCGGTTTCGGAAATGCTTAAAGTTGAATTTTCAATGGCATTGGAATTATAAACTGATTCCGGAAGTTCCGCCTTAAAAATAATATCCAAAAGCGACTCCTTTCCCTTTTTTAAAGAATCATATTGTTTTTTTAAATTGTCTATTTTTTCTCTAAAATCTCTTGAAATCGCCATAATTTAATAATATTAAACCATGATTTTATACTAAAATTATATCAAATTCACGCTAAAATGTCAATATGACGTGAATTTATATAACTTTTAAACAAAATTCACGTTATTTTTTATATTCCCTCCTCTCCTGGAAATGTATATTTTAGCACATACGCTTCTCTTCCCCCGCCCCTTGCGAGGGGCGGGGCAGGCCTCGTGCTAGATGCGGAGAAGGGGGCGAAGGCTGGAGATTTAAAAAATAAAATTATTCTTTTGGTACTACAAATTTTAAATAAAGGCCTAATAATATCAATCCAACGCTAAAGTAAAAAATATAATTAGGCAAATTAAGCCAGCCGGTTAAATAGCCAATAAGTTTAACCATTAGGCTGATTAATCCGATAATTAATAGAAATGCGCCAACTTTATTAAATTGAACCGATACAAATCCAGGCATATATTTTTTTATATTTTTTTTCCTCTGACTTGTCCTCCGTAGCTTTAACGGAGGAGGAAGTTCGGATTTCGAGTACTCGGGAGGGACACAGGACGAATAAAAATATTAAATAATTATTAACTCATAAATTTGCCGCGGCTAAAGCCTAAGACGCTGCGGCAATGCGGACAAACATACATGATTTCCTGCTTAATAAAGCCAGCCTCTTTGTCTCTTTTAAAACGTTAGCTAGGGTAACTTCTCCCTGGCAATGCGGGCATTTTCCCTTTGGTACGGGTTCGTTGTTGTTCATATATTTTTATTTAAATATTATTTTTTTCCCTATTCTTTTGAGCCTCTTCTAAGGCTATTTTATATTTTTTTGCAAAAGTTATTCTATATTTCCTTACATAAGGACGAGCAAGGAGAAAAGCGATCGCTACAATCGGCAGCATAAGAAAAATATTAATATCTATAATTTTATATACTACTAAAGCTACGATTGCACTAATCAATCCACTAAAAAAGTTATCTAGTTTTTCTAGTAATAGTTGTTTTTTATTAGTCAGCATAAATTATAAAATTAAAATAGTTTTTCTGCCCGCCGAAGCCCGAATGGCGAAGGAAGGAGGGAAAATTATACCTATATTATACCATAAAATAAAAAAGCCAACCTTTTTATTAAGATCAGCGTATTTTTATCTTATTGCTATTACTAAAAATATAAATTGCTAATTATTAAACAACATCTCCTGCCATTTCTTAATCTCTAAAAAGAATCTATCTTTATTTTCTTCCATAATCGGCTTACCCGGGGGAAGAACTTCGTTACTGGGATTTACCTTGGCGCCATCTTTCACCATCTCATAATGAAGATGCGGCCCGGTTGATAAACCGGTTGAGCCTACGTAGCCGATCACCTCGCCCTGTTTTACTTTCGCGCCTTTCTTAACCGCAAACTTTGAAAGATGCCCATAATTAGTCGTATATGTTCCATTATGATGAATTTTAACCATATTCCCATAGGCGCCGTTATAGGAAGCCATTATTACGCTCCCGTCCCCGACCGATCTAACCGGCGTCCCGTATTCAGCCGCGTAATCTATAGCCCGATGGCCGGTTGATATATTAAAAGCTTCTATGTATCTTGCGCCTAAAGTAAACCCGGAGGAAATATATTTAAAGGCAACCGGCGCTTTTAAAAACATTTTTTGCACCGAGATTCCAGAAGCGTCAAAATACCCCATATTCTCGGCCGTTTCTTCAAAATAATATATTTCAAATTTTTCCTTTTCATTTTTATATACGCCGGCCATAATTTTTCCAGGCATAATATATTCTCCATCTAAATATCTTTCTTCATAAACAAATTTAAATTCGTCTCCTACCCTTGGATCAAGCGCAAAGTCAATTGTCCACTGAAACGCGTTAGCAAGGTCTATAATCGCCCGTTCGTCAATATTATTTTCCAGGGCCGCTTCATACATAGAGGTTTTTATTTCCCCCTCTTTAGTGACAATACTAACTTCATAGTCTATTAAGCTAATCTGAGCGCTCCAGCCAGGCGTAGTAGTTGCCGTTGATTCTAAGTATTTTAAATTTCTTATAATAATTTCCTCTTCGGTATCAATTTTATAAGCCATTTTTTTTAGCTCATCGGTTTTAGAGTCATAATAGAGCTCTATATTTTTCCCGCTTCTAATTTTCGCTAAATCATATTGTTCCATGGCCGCATCGTAAATATCATTAGCCGTAGATATGGGAACATTAGCCGTTTCCATTAGCGCGCCATAAGTAGACCCATCGTCTATTTTAATAAGTTCAAGCCTATCTTCCGGCTCTTTATTAACTTCCTCAACAACAACCTCAGAATCTTTATTATTATACAGCGCCTTTGTTTCACTAAAATAAAAAAAGCCAAAAATTATTAAAATAAAAAAGGTTATCAAAATTAATTTTAAATTTAAAATATTTTTTTTCATAAATTTATGCCCAAAGTAGCATTCTGCGACAATCCCTAGCATTATACCATAAAACAAAAAAAGCCAACCTTCCCAGTTGTTCCATTAAAGTTTTTTCCAGTTTTTGTTCAAATTGATGGGTCATGTATTATATTACTTTGAATTACGAAACGAAGTTTCGTAAACATAATCGCGAAGCGATTAAGAATATCTAATGAATAAGTCTAGGCGATGCAAAATCAACTTGGATTGTCCAAATTTGTTCATTAGCATGGGTGATTGTAATAT
>JBDRJA010000117.1:0-13250 GCA_043815345.1 Patescibacteria group bacterium
TCGCAATTTTCTTATTAAAAAAACAATTTAAAAATACACCGAGGATTAAGCCAAAAAAGTAGAGAGAATTTTGTCCGCTGGTATTACTATTTTAAAAATCAAAAATGAAATTACCAACCAATTTTGTCTATTAAACCTTAATAATGAATCAGAGACTGCTTCAGTATAAATTCCATAGGCAGATGTTACGGTGCCGCCACTCCCGGTATCTGTACTGCTATAGATCCCGTAATTTTCCGTAGCGCTGCCATCAGCATAAGCAGTTACGCCATAGTTATAGTCTGCGTCATATGCCCAACCAGTAACTCCATTGCTTTCATATCCTCCTTGAGCTATAAAATAAGAGCTATATACATAATCATTTGCAGCCGAGCTAGAAGCATAAACATCTATCCCGTAAACATCATTATTTGCATCAGCAATAGAATTCTTAATATAAACTCGCCCATCCTGAACAGCTAATTTGTACATTGGACTGCTTGTCCCAATACCAACATTCCCTCCGTCTAGGACAGTAAATACTTCCGTAGTATTATCAAATAGGTTTAATAAATCACCGGTGCCGGTTTGAGTAATAGTGAGAGCAGGAGTAGTAGAACTAGCGGTAACAGTTTGGTAGCCGGTAAATGCCTGATTGCCGGTAATGGCAAGGCTACCCGTGATAGTCACAGCGCCAGAAGCAGTGTCTACTACTAAAGTATTAGTCGTGCCATCTCCTATAGTTAGGGCCTGGGCTGAACTAATATCTAAATCTAAATAATTGTCTAAATCAACTAAACCGGATATATAGATGCCGTCTCCGGATAAATAGGTGTCCCCGGAAGTAGATAGGCCGGATTCTCCGGCCGAGACTCCTTTAGCGCTCATAATGCCGCTAATGCCGATGGAGTCGGTTGATAGATGGCCAGTGGAAATAAAGCTGGAAACAGACAAGCTGCCCTGGATAGTGGCGCCACGGGTAACATTGAGGCTGGCGGTAGTGATATTAGCCGGGCTGAAACTGCCTGCTGTTAGAGTGCCGCTAATAGTGGCGCTGCCAGTGATATTGAGATTAGGGGCGGTGATGAGACCAGTAGAAGTGAGATTATCGTTGACGTTGAGGTCGCCCAGGCTGTTAATAATTGGTCCCTGGAGGTCGGTTTGGCCTGTAATAGTGAGAGTATTAGCGCCTAGGTTATCGCTTTTTTTTGTTTTCTCTTTTTCGCTAAAATTATCTAGATATTGGCTAGTTTTAACGTAAATATTCTGGTCCGCGATTAGTTCTATGGCTTTGAGGGCGATAGCGTTAATATCAATGGCTGGAGCTTGAGATGTAGTTGTCTTTTCTATTATTTGAGTAATAGTAGCGGGCCTACCTGCTGAGGAGGGCGAAGTAGCAGTGGTTTGTGCAGAAACAGGCTTGTCCTCTGAAACTTCAGTGTAGGGGGAAATAGCTTCTTTTTCTCCTGCCGTCCCTGTCTTTACTTCCTGGGTTTCCTCGGCAGTCTTGCTTGGCAGGACTTTAGCCTTATCTTGGGGCGGGATAGAAGAGGGATTTATTACTTTTGAGACAGTATCAGTTACTTTATTCCATATTCTAGAAAATATATTACCTTGCTCTATGCTTTCGCCTAGGACTTGTCCGCTTGCCGGCCCCCTTGGAAGGCTTGCCTCCATGGAGGACCCACTTTCCTTCACAAGCGAAGCTTGATGAATAGGACCTTTGCTATCAACCTCTTGACTGCTGGTACCAGCAGTCAAGAGGTTATGCTTTGAGGCTTTCTCTACTCTATTATTTATAGATATTTCTAGTTTATTTACTTTTTCTTCAATAAATTCATTAATACTTTCTAGACTTTCTTTAAATAGGGTGGTTATTTCATTGGTTTTGTCTGTTAGCCAGTCAGCTAATTTTATAGTTAGGTTGGGCGCATTATCTATGGGGCTAGCTTTACCAGTCTCAAGAGCCCAAACAGGGGAAAATAAAACAACTCCAAAAATCACAGACATTATTAAAATAACTACGACTTTTTGAGTTGTTTTGCTAATATTTTTTTGCATGGGGGTTATTTACTTTAGAGACTTTCACTGAATGTAATTTTAAGACATATTTTCCAGAATTACTTTTTCATATATATTACAAACATTAACATAATTATCTTGTGGATAACTATGTTGTTGTTATTTTTATTATAACATATTTTAAAAAATAAAAAAATCCACCGGCGAAGTCGGTCATGCACGGTCACATATGCGTAAGTCCATGAACATAATTAACACTTTTTATTTATAAGAATTAGTTAGTTTTTTATCAATTTATTCCATTAATTTAACTATTTTCTTTCTATTTTTCATTTTTCTGGAATTGGCTAATCGTTAGCTTTGCTATTTTAGATAATTTATAGCCAAAACCCCTTTATTAATTAACAAGTTATACAATTATTTGGTTTTGTTTAACTATAGCATTTATATAACAATTCTTTCCTTTTTAAAAAATACCTACTAGACACTCCCTTCTGTTTTATATCTTTAAACTAATGGCGCTTAGATCTTGCTTTCTTATTTGTCGTCTTTTTACTTTCTTTTTTCTATTTTCTCTTTAATTTCTTTGATAAATTTTTTCTTCTGAATTTCTCTGGTCTTTTTTTCACCTCGATCTCTCACGGCTAATTTGCCTAATTTTATTTCCCTATCCCCTATCACCAGCATATATGGCACCTTTTCTTCAATCGCTTTTCTAATTTTATTGCCAACTGTTTCGTCGCCAGAATCAACTTCAGCCCGAATATCGTTATCCATAAATTCATTGGCTAATTCTTGGCAATATTTTATATGGCTTTCACCTACTGAAATAATCTTTACCTGCACTGGTGAAAGCCACACTGGAAAAGCGCCGGCATAATGCTCAATAGCAATAGCTAAAAATCTCTCAGGAGACCCTATTATTGCGCTGTGGATCATCACCGGAGTGTATTTCTTTCCGTCTTTTCCGGTATATACAAGTTTAAACCTGTCTGGCATATTAAAATCTAGCTGAATAGTTGACAATTGCCATTCCCGACCCAAAGAATCTTTAGCTACTAAGTCCATTTTTGGTCCGTAAAAAGCGGCCTCCCCTTCCTTTTTTATATAATCTACTTTCGTTTCCTTCAATATTTTTTCTAGTAATTTTTGCGATTTATCCCAAATTTTTTTATCCCCCAAATAAGCTTTCTTATTATTTTCATCCCATAATGATAATCTTATATAATAATTCATGCCATAAGTTTCCATAGCTTCATTAATTACCTCTAATACTTTTTTAAATTCATCCTTTATTTGATCTTCTCGACAAAAACAATGTCCATCGTCTTGAGAAAATGCTCTAAGTCTAGTTAAGCCGCTTAATTCCCCTGGCTTTTCATCTCGATAAAGATTAGCATAATCCGCGATTCTTACCGGCATATCTTTATAACTCACCATCTTTGAGGCAAAAATCTGGGTATGTTGCGGACAGTTCATTGGCTTTAAAAAATATTCTTCTTTTGTGTGATTAGATATAACTTTAAACATGTCTTCTTTAAACTTTTCGTAATGTCCGGAAACTTTAAACAAA
Source organism: Patescibacteria group bacterium (assembly GCA_043815345.1). Classification (GTDB taxonomy): domain Bacteria; phylum Patescibacteriota; class Patescibacteriia; order Patescibacteriales; family CAYMCJ01; genus JBDRJA01. The sequence continues at coordinate 3,575 of JBDRJA010000117.1, forward strand.
TCAGCCTTGTTCATCTGGGGGGTGTGCACTTCTTTATAGCCTATTCTTGTGCGTAAATCATTTGAATATTTTTGAATTTCACGTCTGACAACTGCGCCTTTATCAGTATATAGAGGCAAGCCAGGGCCCACTAAATCAGAGAATACAAATAAACCTAAATCTTTGCCAATTTTCCTGTGATCTCTCTTTCCTGCTTCCTCCATCATCTTTAAATAATCATCCAATTCTTTTTTTGTTTCAAAAGCAACTCCATAAATTCGAGTTAACATTTTATTTTTCTCATCTCCCCGCCAGTAAGCTCCGGCTAACTTTGTAAGCTTAAAAGCTTGCCTGTCAATTTCTCTTGTGTTTTTTACATGAGGCCCTTTACATAGGTTATGAAAATTACCAGAATCAAAAAAGGTAGCTTTTTTTTCTCCTTTCTTTTTTACGTCATTGACTAATACAGTTTTATACGGATCATCTTTATAATATTTCAAGGCGTTAGCAAAACTTTCTTCTTTTTCTATAAAATCAATCTTTTCTTTTATTAATTCTTTCATTCTTTTCTCAATTTTAGGTAAAATATCATCTGATATTTTTTTAGGCAGGTCATAGTCTTGGTAAAAACCATTCTCTATTGGAGTTCCAACGCCTAGCCCGGTTTTAGGATACAGTTCTAAAACCGCCATCGTCATTAAGTGCGATAAAGAGTGGCATATTCTCTCTAATTTTTTTTCTTTTTCCATTTTATTTGTTATTGCGAAGAGCGAAGCGACATGGCAATCTAGTTGTCACCGCTAACCTTTTACTCTTCACATTATTATTAATTATTTTAGTTAATAAACTTTTATGCTTGTTTTATTAGAAATCAGCTTAATCAGTGTAATCAGTTGCCTATATTGGTAAAAACAACTGCTTACACTGATTGCTCAGATATTATATCAAAACTTGTAATTTATAAAAATGATTACTTAAAACTTTTCACCATCCTAGTATTTCTTTTTAATAATATGCCGTTCGTCTTTAGTTTCTCTTCAATCCTTTTCGGTATTCTTCTAAAACCAATTTTTCTATGCGCTTTTATTGAAGCAAGGTTTGCAATTAAAACTGTAGAATATATTTTTTTTATTTTATGTGTCTTTACTAGCAAGTCCAGAGCATTTCTGAAAATATCTTGTCCTCTGTATTTTTGGTGTATTCCAATTTTAAGAATGTTCTTGCCTCCTTCTTTTATTATATAACCAATAACGCCTGCTATTTTGTTTCCATAAGTAATTGTGTAAAATATTCCTTTTTTAGGATTTAGGTAAATTTTTTTATAATCTTTTATTGATTCAAGGAATTTTTCATTGAATTTTACTAATTTTATACTTGGCATAATATTTAAAAAACTCCGCCGCAATGTATCATAATAATATGACACACTGGGACGGAGTTTCTCCGCGGTTCCACCCAGCTTCCTCCCTGATATTATCAGGGAAACGCTTTGATAATTTATCCTCCAGCTTAGTCCCGAAATATCGGGATATTGCTCACGCAATAGTATGCTTGGTAAACACACCAATTACTTTTGGATAATTTATTTTAATCCCTTTTCAACTAATTTTCTGCTTATATCTCCTTGGGGTGGCAATTTATTCCATTCGTCGGCATGAATATATTTTGCTCTATCAACCTCTAATTCAATATTATGAATTCTTTTATCCGCCCAATTAAATATTTCGGTTTTAGTTGGTCTTTTTGCAAGTTCATCGTCTACAGCATCAAATCTTTTATCTACAGCATCAAATGCTTCTTTAGTGCTCAAAACTAAATTATTCACTGTTTCAGCTAATTTATTTACAGTCCTTGTTAAATCAGTAACAATATTCGCAAATTTATTAACTGAATTACTCAAATCATTAATTGTTATTTCTTTATTTTCCATATTTTCTTCAATATTAGCATATTTAACTAAATAAATTATGCATAAAACTAAAAAAATAATTAGCGCTATATATTCCCACTAACTTGGCACTTGATACCAAATTACCTATACCCTAATTACCTACCCCCTATCTCTTTATCTCTATCTTAATTCTATCTACTAAATTAGGCACCTTATCAATAAAAGATGGCGAAAACTTTATCTCAAAACCGGAAATATCCTTAAAGCTGTTAAGGTATTCTTCAAGCTGTGCGCGAGTTAAGCCTACTAATTTATGACGATCTACTAATTCTTCATTTTCTTTTAGTGACATCTTTCCATCAAAAGACATATTTATAGTAGCAATGCCTTGATTAACATTATAAGTATTTAAACTATAAACTATTTCCTCTCCGTTAAATTCAATTAATTCTTTATTATCAGGTATAATGGCTGATAATTTATTTCTTGCCATATTAACCGCTTTTTCTGAGGGTAAAGCAATCACAGCAACTGATGTTTTCATCTTTACTTTAAATTGCTCCTTCTCTTCGCCGACCTTTCCGTCTATTTCTGTGCTTATTGTATTTTCAATAATATTATAAATTATCTTGTCATAACCCTTATAAGAAACGCCGAATTTCTGTCTTGCCTTTTCAATTAATTCCTCTTTTATTTTTATAACCGCTTGATCTATGTCAGACTGTTTTATGTATTTTTTAACCTGTTCCTGATAAACAAATTTCTCTTTGCTTTCCCCGTAAATTTTATCCTGTAATCCGGCCCAAAGCCCGGGGATAGTAAACTTTGTTGGCCCGATAGCCATCTCTTTACTTAGTTCATCAGAATAAATATCTACTATTAATGAACCTCTTGCTGGTACATTAATGGTATTTTTAATCCTAAATAATTTATTATCAGGACTTAAAAGGCGAGTAGTAGCTACTAAAGGCTGGTTTTTGTCGTAATTATTAATTATTGTGACTTGGCCGATTATTTCCTCCCCTATAACTTCCGTACCGCTGCTTGAATAACTTTTAGTTTCTTCTATTTCGGTTTGTTCAACAACGCCTTCCATAGCTTTATTAGAAGCCAGGCTTTGCTTATCTTTACTATAAATATCTGCAATAAGATTATCACTAATTCTTTCTTTATTAGGTATTAATATAATTGTTAGCTTAACAAACGAAAAATAAAATATAACAACCAGCAGTATTAGGGTAAGAAAAATAAAACTAAAAGCAATTTTTCTATAAAAATTTATTGGTTTTGACTTTATGTTCATTTCTCTTTTATTTGAGTTAGTCTGCTGATTATCAACAGTCTTTCTAAATGTTTTTTTTGTTTCATTAGTTTTTTGAGGGATTTTTATAAAAGGCCTTGTAAAAGTTTCCGCTTCTGGTTGCTTGCCTGTCTTTACGATTTTCACCCCTTTTCTTTTAGGTGGAGTCTCATTAATTTCTGATATTTTTTTAACCTTAATTTTCTTGGTTATTTTTTTAGCTTGAGCCATATATTTCAGCTAATTTTTTTAGTAAAATTATTATTGATTGCAAAATAAAAGTCATCTTGGAACCTGTCGCTAAATACACTTTAAATGTCAAATAGACTGTTATTACTATAACAAATTTCCTAATTTTTGTCCACAATTTCTATATAATCACTAAAAATACTGCTTATTGCTTTAGTTAACGGATCACTATTATTAACTCGAAAACTTGTTTCAATTAGGCTGCTCTGGCCATTACTCTTGGTTTTAAAATATACTCTGCTTGCTCCAGAATTATTTAAAAAAAGTTCCTTTAATTTATTTAGCTGTTCTTCATTTAAAATTTTGTTAAAAAATAGTTTTAATGGGGCAGAGTCGCCTAAAGAAGATTCGTTTATTTCCAAATTGCCTGGATAAGAAATATTTTTTCTATTTTCTCTTGATGCGAATTTTTTTTGGTTATTATTTTCATTGTACTTATATCTTGATTTTAAATTGCCTGCCGCTAAATTTTTAAAATTATTTATAGATGTTTCTATTGACTCTATATTTACTTCGATGGCCACGTTAGCCAGTAGCTTTACCTCCTGGTCTTTATCCGATAATTTTCCCTGGCTTAATATTACTTTGCCCTCCTGCCATATATCAGTTGTTTCTTTTAACAACCTTGGAAATACTAATATTTCAGCATTGCTAATCGCATCTTCAATTTTAACAAAAAGCATTGATTCATTTGTTCTAGTTATAATTTTTTTTATATTAGTAATAACTCCGGCTAAAATCACCTGGCCATCCTGCATATGCTTCTGTAACTCTGATAAAGGTAAAGCAATGTTATGTAAATATCCTTTATATTCATTATAAGGATGCTCGGTTATATAAAGCCCTAGTAATTCTTTCTCCCAGGCTAACTTTTCCCTATTATCCGCCTCCGGAGACGGTTTTAATTTTATTTTATTAGTAGAATTTAAAGTCGGCGCATCAATAAATAAACTACTCTGACCATTAGCTTTTGCTTTGCTGATTTCCTTATTTAAATTCAGAAGCATATCAATATTAGATAACAAGAGTCCTCTCTCGCCATGCTTATCCATGCCGCCTCCCTTTACTAAGCTTTCTAACGATTTTTTATTTAAATCTTTATCTGTGACTCTTTCTAAAAAATCAAAAACATCTTTAAATGGCCCATTAATCTTTCTCTCCTCAATAATTACTTCAGCTATGTGCTCTCCCACGTTTTTAATAGCCTTTAGGCCAAAACGGATGGTTTTTACTTCTTCTTTATTGCTAACTGCTTGATTTTCTTTTGTGCCGCTAGTTACTACAGTAAAGGAGCTAAATGATTCATTTATATCAGGCGGCAAGACCTCAATGCCCATATTACGGCATTCCTCTATTTCAATAGCAATTCTATCAGTATTCTGCTGGTCTGCCGTTAATAATGCGGCCATAAATTCAGTCGGCCAATGGGCTTTAAGGTAGGCTGTCTGGTAGCCGATCATAGCATAGCAGGCTCCATGGCTTCGATTAAAGCCATATCCAGCAAAAGGCTCAATAAATGAAAAAATCTTTTCTCCCAGCTCATTGGCAATGCCATTTCTAACGCATCCCTCAATAAATTTTTCTTTCTGCTTGATTAAAAGTTCTGGAATCTTTTTTCCTACTGCTTTGCGCAGTACGTCAGCTTCTCCCATAGAAAAGCCGGCTAAATCTCTAGCAATCTGCATTACCTGTTCCTGATAAATAGCAACCCCGTAAGACTTATTTAAAATTGGTTCTAATTTCGGGTGGAGATAGGTTACTTTCTTTTTGCCATGTTTACCTGATATATAATCAGGGATCCATTCCATTGGTCCAGGACGGTATAAAGCCACCATTGCAATTATATCCTCAAATTCAGTGGGCTGTAACTCGCGCAAATAGCGCTTCATACCCGATGATTCAAATTGGAAAATACCGGTAGTCTCGCCTGCTTGAAATAACTTATAGGTTTCAGGATCTTTAAGGGGAATGTTGTCAATATTTATTAAAATATTGCGGGTATTTTTTATAATACTTATTGCTGATTCAATAATAGTTAAATTCTTAAGGCCTAAAAAATCTACCTTTAAAAGTCCTAAGTCTTCAATCGGATGAAGAGAATATTGCGAAACTATGCTTCGGTCAGATGAGGAGGCATATTGCAAAGGAACATGATTAGTTAGGGGGTCTTTAGTAATTACCACCCCGCAGGCATGAGTGGAAGCATGCCTTGCTACTCCTTCAAGTTTACGGGCGTGATCTAAAATTTTACGAGCCGCCTCTTCACGGTTATAAAGCTCCTTTAATTCTCCAACTAAATTAATGGCTTGGTCAATTTTAGAAAACATCGGTATCATCTTTGCTAATCGGTCGCAATAATCATATGGGTAGTCAAGCACCCGGCCAACGTCTCTAACCGCTGCTCGCGCCGCCATTGTTCCGAAAGTTATAATTTGCGCCACATGATCTTTTCCATATTTATCTTCAACATATCTTATAACTTCATCGCGCCTTATGTCGGCGAAATCTAAATCAATATCAGGCATAGATACTCGGTCAGGATTTAGAAAACGTTCAAAAATTAAATCATATTCTAGCGGGTCAATATTAGTAATGCCGGTCAAATAGCAAACTAAAGACCCAGCCGCGCTTCCTCTTCCAGGCCCGACTACGATATTATTCTTTTTAGCCCAATTAACAAAGTCAGCAACTATTAAAAAGTAAGAAGACCAACCCATTTTAGCTATAACGGACAACTCGTAATTAATTCTTTTTTTTGTTTCTTCATCAATCTGATCATATGTTTTAGAAAATCTTTTAACAAAACCTTCCCGACAAAGCTTTTTTAAGTAACTATCTCCATTATAACCCTTCGGCACCTCAAAATAAGGTAATTGGATTTTGCCTAATTCAATTTCTAAATTACATTTTTCGGAAATTTTAATTGTATTAGATATGGCTTCAGGCAAATCCTTAAATGCCTCCTTTATATTTAAGCTTGAACGTAATGAGTAATCAACCCCAGTCATGTTCATGCGATCATGATCATCTTTCTTTTTCTTATTCTGCAGGCAAAGTAATATATCCTGCGCTTCTTCGTCGCCTTTTCTTAAGTAATGGACATCGTTTGTCGCTACAATTGGAATGTTCAACTCATGAGAGAATTCTACTAATTTTTCATTAATTTCCTCAAGTCTTTCTAACTCCGGATGATCCATTAATTCTAAATAAAAATTATCCTGACCAAAAAGCTCGTTATATTCTAAAATTCTTTTTTTTGCTTTTTCCAACTTTTCGGCTGCAATTAACTTAGATATCTCTCCTCCTAAGCAGGCAGTAAGGCAAATCAAGCCTTTATGATATTTTTGCAAGACTTCCCAGTCTATTCTTGGCTTATAATAAAAACCCTCTAGGTGGGCAATAGTTGTTAATTTTATTAAATTTCTATAGCCTTCATTGTTTTTAGCAAGCAGTAAAAGATGATAATTTTTTGCGTCAGATCTTGTTATTTTATCATGGCGAGATCCGGGAGCTAAATACGCTTCAACCCCAATAATCGGTTTTATGCCGGCTTTTTTGCATTTTTGGTAAAATTCAATTACGCCATACATTACTCCATGGTCAGTAATAGCCAAAGCTTCCTGCCCTTCTTCAACCGCAGCCTGAATAAGCTCATCAATTTTTGTGAGACCGTCAAGAAGAGAATAATGGGTGTGGTTATGGAGATGGACGAACTTCATAGAAATTATATAAGGCTTAAGAGACTAATAAAGCGTATAGGGAAAGGGGGTAGTCTTATTGCCCCATTTGACCTATCTTCCTTTTAACTCATATTAAAATGATAATACATTCACTCTTGCTTGGCAAATAAACAAAAGACACCTTTTAAAAGTGTCTATAATATTTTTATTTTTATTTTTAAATCAAGCTAGTTATTATCATTAGGATTCCAAACCCTAAAACAAACCAGCCGAAATTAACTTTCCGCGCTACTTTTATAAGAATTCCAATTGTTAAAAATCCAAAAATAAAAGAAGCTGACAGGCTGATTAAGGAAGTTGCTGATAAGCTAAACTTATCTAAATTTAAGATAATATTACCGCCGAGCACAATCGGCAAACTCATTAAAAAACTTAACTTTAAGGCTATTTGATCATCAAATTTTCTAAGTAAAAGAGCAGATACGGTTAAACCGGAGCGAGATAAGCCTGGCAAGGTTGCAAATCCTTGAACAATACCCAAGATGATTCCATCTTTCTTTTTTAGATCATTTATATTTTTTAATCCTCCCTTTCCCTTGGTTTTAAGCTGTAAATAAGCTGTGACTAGTAATAAAATTCCAATCGTGAAGATCATAGCTTTGGTTGTATAACTTAAAAAACTTTCTAGACAAGTCAAAGTTGATAATAAAATAAAGCCTAAAAATCCGCTAATTAGAGTAGCCGTAATTAAAAAACTAAAGGTATTCTGCTCTTCTTTGCTGGCCTGTTTAAAATTGTAAAGAGCTTTAATAAGCTTAAAAACATCTTTTCGAAAATAAATTAAGGCCGCTAAAAACGTCCCTAAATGCAGCCATAAAGCTAATCCTATTATATCTTGAACACTTCCGCCATTAGAAAAAAAATTTGTTTTTATAAGCAATGTTAAACCCTCGCTGCTCACTGGCAGCCATTCGGCTATTCCCTGAATTACGCCTAAAATAATTGATTCAAACATAAATGTAATGCTAATTATGCTAATAAATACAAATGCCACAAATCGCGAATAATTAATTCGCATCATTAGCTGTTAGCAGCATTCGCATCTCATTCGCAGATTAGCATCGCTCTTATTTCATTTCTTCCAGTACAACCTTAATCTCCTTTTCTTCTCCACGATGAAGCACTAATAATGTAATTTCATCTCCTGGCTTAAATTTATTTAATGCTTTAGCTAAAGGATTTTTTTCATCAACTTTTTTCCCATTTACTTTTAAAACAATATCGCTTTCAACTAAGCCCGCCTTGTCCGCCGGGGAACCGGGAATAACTGCTAAATCAGTCCTTTCTTCTCCCTGTACTATTAAAGCGCCATAGTCAACTTCAAGCTTATTAGCTTCTGCAATTGCCTTATTAATTTGGACATGCCTCACTCCAAGCCAAGGCCTTATAATTCGACCATTTTCTCTTACGCTATCAATTGTATTTTTTACTTCGTTTATAGGAATAGCAAAACCGATATTTTCCGCGCCAGTTGCCATAGCTGTGTTAATGCCAATTACTTGTCCGGCAATATTAAGTAATGGACCGCCCGAATTTCCCGGATTAATTGAAGCATCAGTTTGAATTACACCAATTAATTGTTCGGAGCCGATCCCAGCTCCCCCGGCAATAACTGAACGAGCTAAGCCAGAAATTACTCCAGTTGAAACCGTATTTCTAAATTCTCCCAAGGCATTGCCAATAGCAATAACGGTTTGACCGACTTTTAAAACTGAACTATCTCCTAATTCAACGTAAGGAAGATTATCCTTATTAATTTTAAGGATAGCTAAATCACTCATTGGATCACGCGCTAACACTTTCGCCTCGTGCTTAGATTCATCGTTCATCAGAACCGTATATTCTGCTTCCTCGTCTAACACAACATGCTTATTGGTTACTATATAACCATCAGAGCTAACAATAAATCCTGTACCGCCCCCAACCTCTCTTTTTTCCGTACCTTTTTGCCTATACTGAGGCACTCCGGAACCAAAAAAATCATCAAAACCATCTCCAAAAAATTGCTTAAAAAAATCAGAGCTGTATGGCTCGGAATAATATTGCTCAATTACTGGTAAGTCTTTAGTAACTATAATACTTACAACCGTCGGGGATACTTTCTCAACCGCATTTATTACAGCTGATTCTTCCTGTATTTTAACAACTTTTTTATTATCTAAGTTATTTATGGCATCGCTATTGCTAATTTCCTTCCTTAATACAGTTTCCTTAACCCAGTCTAATAAACTAAACTGGCCGCTACTAGAAATAGTACCTGCCCAAAAACCCATTACCCCTCCAAAAAGTGAACTTATAATAATTGAGGTAATTAGTATAGCTATTAATGAGGTTTTAAAATTTTTATCCATATTTTTAGTAAACTGACAATAGAAAACGACTTTGTTGCACGAATAATTTTTTAGACAAAATCATCCTATGTTCATTAAATTTTAGACAACTAGATAACTATCCGGCATACCAAAACTTGTCATTTTATTAAGTATTGAAACTGATAATAAAAATTCTGCTTTTTGG
>JBDRJA010000118.1:0-5153 GCA_043815345.1 Patescibacteria group bacterium
TAATAATATTTATACAATTATAAATAAAATAAAAAAATTTATTTTAATTCTAAATTACTAGTAACTACTTAAAACAAACTCAGCCTTCCATTAAGTTACATACTTATCTTAAGCTCTTAAAAACTGCTATTTCAAATATAAAATCAGCCCCAAATCCCGGGACTGATTTTATATTTAAAATTACTTTTTGATCTTATTTTTCTCATTCTTTTTGCCCTCCACGTCTTCCTTGCTTTCCTCTTTTTTATCTTCAACTTTATTTTTCTCTGGTTCAATCTTTTTTACTTCTTTCTTTTCCACTTGCTCTTTTTTCTTCTCTTCTTTCTTTTCCACCTTTTTATCCTTTTCTATTTCATCCTCACTTTTATTTTTTAGTTTCTTAACCTGCTTCTCTTCAGCTTGAATCTTGGTGTTTCCTTTTACAGCTTCTTCCATCTCCTTCTCTGTTTCCCCGCTCTTTTCCTCTGCTGTCTGCGGTCTGTCGTCTGTCGTCTTTTTTCTGCCGTCTGTTTTCTTGCTCTTGGCAACTTTTAGCCCCAAACGATGATCTCTCGGCTCAATAGACATAATTTCAAAATCACTTTTTTCTCCTGCTTTAAATAACTCATTAATTTTTTGATCTTGGGCTAAGCTTAATTGGCTTATATGGGCAAGGCCGTGTATACTATCGTCTAATTTCACAAATAAGCCAAATGGATTAACTTTCAAAATAGTTCCTTTAACGATTTGCCCTCTTTTGTATTTATCCTTCGCATTCTCCCAAGGATCCTTCATTAATTTTTTTGCGCTTAAAAATATCTTCGTTCCCTCAAGGCTAATAACTATGGCTTTAATTTTTCCACCAACTTTATATAAATCTGCTGGATTATCTATCCTTTGCCAAGCTAATTCAGAAATATGAATTAATCCTTCCATATTTTCGCCAAAACTAACAAATACTCCAAAGTCAGTAACCGCCGTAATTTTTCCTTCCACTACGGTGTCGACCTTATATTTATTTATAATATCATGTTGCTTCTCGCTCCAAACATATTTTTCGCTAAAAATAATCTTATCTTCTACTTCATCTAAAGTGATAACTTTAACCTCAAAATCTCTGCCGACAAAAGTTCTTAATTTCTCTAAAATCTTACTTTTATCTCCTCCGCTTACTCGCGGATAATTTTCCGGAGCTAGCTGGGATACAGGTAAAAAACCTTGAATTTGATTATAAGCTGATAAAAGCCCTCCTTTATTAACGTCTAAAATTTTTACTTTAATAATTTTCTTTTCCTTAAAAGCTTCCCGTAAATTAACCCAAGCTCTTTCCTGCCCGGCGCTTCTAAAAGATAATTCTAATTCACCGTTTTCGTTTTCTTCTTCAATTACGGTAGCCTCTATTTTGTCTCCCGGCTTTAAATTTGCGTATTCTTCCGCCTCCACGTAAAGCTCTGGTCCGCGGACAACTCCAATTAAAACACCGCCAATATCTAGCTTTACTTCTGACTTGGAAGCTGAAATGACTTCTCCATTTACAATATCATCAACCTGCGGCACTTTAATAATGTCTTTTTCCAATAGCTTTGCAAATTCATCGCTATCTGATTGTTTTTTATTATCTTTTTCTTCAGTCATATTATTAGTATCTCTGTATTTTTTTCAATAAAAAAATACCTCTTAACCCTCATGTTTGAGAGTCCTTTGGCCACCTTTATGGCCTGTTGCTGAATGTCGTATTTAGCAACAGCCTTATAATACCAAAGGTTTAATTATAGGTGTTTATGCAGTTTTACTTATTATACACTAAATCAAAATAATTGCAAGATTTTAATATTTTTGCTCTAAAAATGCTTAATTTGCTGGAAGAAACATGGTAGATTGGAGGTATAAATTAATAGTTCTAAATAGGCCTGATCTACTAACCATTTTATAATCTCACTTTTTTAAACATAACAAAAAGGGGGAATGCGGGGAAAAAGCAGGAGCATAAAACCTGGCATACACAAAAAACAAAGCCTGCCGCAGTAACAATAAAAAGGCACTCTCGGGAGGCCTAAAAAATAGAAATGTCCCGGCGTTAAAGCGAGCAAACGCCATCTCAACAATAAAGGCTACCAACAAAGGCAGCCTCTTTTTAATAAAAATATATATAATATTTAACTAAATTTAAAATCTCTTCTAGTTGTCTAGCTGTCTATTTACTAGTTGTCTTGTTCATTAATAATACAAAAAACTTCTTTTAATTATCTCAAATTCTTTTTTGCATTTATCTTGATTGTCTTTACTGGCAAACATCGTATATATAATTACATCTTTTTTAATTGGAATTTGCAACTCGTAAATAAAATTGCCCTCGCTAGTCGTTTCTTCTTTTTTTATGGCTGTAAAACCATTAATGTATGTTCCACTAAATCCTTCCTGCTCTTTTAATAATTTTCCTATTTCGATCTCTTCATTATATTTAACAATATTACTCTTTATTTCGCAAACTAAATTATCTTCCTCTAAATAAAAAGTAGGGTGTTTATTATATTGTGCTTTCCAGCCCACAGGCAATGTTACCTCAAAACCAAAAATTACATTTCCAACAATGGTTTTTCCATCTTCTAACTCGGTTATAGCATAGGGCCAGGGGTTATGTACTATTTTCCCTGCAATCCAATCAACACTATCTTCTCTAACCATGCCCCACCAAATTAATAGTTCACCTAAAACTGCCGCTAGCACTAAAATAATTATTTTAACTATATAATTTTTCCCGTATTTTAATCTATAATACATAATATTTTAATGTCATTCTGAGAAACGCAACTGAGCCTGTCCTGAACTTGATCCAGGGAAGGATCCCGTTGTGCATACTAAGAGCCTGATACAACAGAATCCTTTGTCTTGAATTGTTTTCTCAAAATAACTAATTTTCTTAAAACATTTATCTATTCAACGATATAACCATTTAACCATATAACAATTTACATCTTAATATAATCTCTCCATCTTTCATACAATTCAGCAGTAGCGATTAAATCCCAGCTATTATACTCGGCAATCTTTCTATATTCTTTATCTTGAAATAATTTACCTACATCATCGCCGGTTATGCCGCTTGCTTTTGGGCTCTTAATACCGAACGCTTGGCAATATAAATGCAAATTGCCTCGACGGCGAACTGCCCCGTAAAAAGATAGCTGGTCCTGTAAGTCAATATGCTTAACGCCAAACTGGCTATTTAAATACCGATTAGACATAAGGTTAATGCTTGGTTTTATTTTGTGAACTGCTGATCTGATTAAAAGCCATGGCACATCAAATGCGCGCCCGTTAAAGCTAACAAACTCTTTATACTTTGCTGCTCCCTGCCAAAAACTGGCCAGCATCTCAATTTCTGTCTTAGGCTTAAATGTAAAATTTGCGTCTCTATCTTCAGCTATTTCCTTGTCCGGAGCTTGAAAATAAACTACCCCTTTATTGCGAATAGAATCATAAACGCCGATAGCGACTATTTCTCCGGTTAAAGGCGAAAACCCTAAGCCCTCTTTTAAATCTTGAAGTAAGGCATTGTATTTGCCCTGATCTCCGCCTGCTTGACGTTTTATCCAGCGCGTTAAACTGTCTTGAGTATCTTTATCAAGTTTTTCAAAATTAGCGCCAATTGTTTCTATGTCAAAAATGATAGCCATAAACATTATTTTACTAAAGGCAAAAAGTTTTCTTACCTTCAGTTATATTCTACCAAATTCAGCCACTTAAATCAAAGGGCTGAAACACATGAAGAAGGCGAGGTTTGCAAACCTCGCCTTCTTTTATTAAAAAATTTTTTCTTCTGTATCTTTTATTAATATGGCCGTGAAGTTAATAGCCTGTCTCTATATATTGGTAGACAGATCCCACAAACGGTCTATTTTACCAACTCATTAATTACAACTCTCTTCGCTGCCACTGTCGCTACTGCCTGAGCCAAATCCAGGGGTTGGCGTTGCTGAAGATAATTCCTGGTTACATTCTTCAGGGGGATTATTAAAAGCCGAGCAAATTGTAGCTAAATATGCCGCGGAAGAACGCCCAGATTCTACGGCATTGCCATTAATTAAAAGAGTTGGAGAACTACCAACATTAACTCCGATTTCCGAAGTGCCTGAATAATATTTATCTATCTCATTATCTAAACAATTATTTATTTTACCCTTATCTATATTTACCTGGTTTAAGCAAATTTCTGAATCCCCTAAATTAGCAAAACAATTCACATAATCTAAAAATTTACCACTTTCATTTTCTCTAACACAAATTTGCAGCTTGCCTTCAATTTCTTCTTTTTCTCCATGGCTTGGAATATTAAAATACCTGAACTGAAAATCTATTTTATCTCCTAAAAGCTTTGCTGTCGGCACCATGCCTTTTGCCGATTGAAGCCCGTAAGGGCAATAAGAAGTTATTACTAATTCAACTTTTGGCTTATCTGATTTTGAAATATTTAAGTTTTGTTCTGAGTCAGTTTTAGACTGCTCTTGCCCTTCTTCAACTTGTTTTTCAATCTCGGCAATATCAAAAACCTGCGGAAAAAATTTATTGCCATCTTTAGATAAATAAGAATCTACATCTTGACCGCCAATATCAACTACTATTTTATAAAGATCTCCTTCCTCAGAAATATCTTTAATACTAGCCTTGGTTCCTGGCTGCATTAAATTCGCATTAATAAATTCCTCTGCTTTTGCCTTAGCTTCTTCTGGCCCAATTATATCATCTGTGCTTTTAATTTTCGGAAAGCTACAACCAGCAGTTATAAATACTAATAATAAGCTTAAAATAATGATTTTTTTCATAAAATATGTATTTTAGTTAATTAATAAATTCGTTGTATTACTTTAACAAAAATAAAAAATAAAGTCAAAAAAAAGACTGGATTTGTAAAGGTTTTATAGAAATGTCCTATTTGGCATTTTTTAGAAATGTCCTACCTGGACACTTTTGTTAGTTTTTTAAGATACTCTGTTTTTTCATATTGTCGCCAAGGATGGTTAGCAGGTGGCGTGTGGGCTGTAGATTTAGGGATTACCCATTGTAGATTGTTTTTAGCTTCACCCATCTTTTTTGGCTTTTCCGGTAATAGCCTGTAATTAAGATATTTACCCCGGAGGCGTATTTGGATCGTCTGGTCCATCCGCTCTTCGACG
>JBDRJA010000119.1:0-5715 GCA_043815345.1 Patescibacteria group bacterium
TCAAACCAGTCTAGTGTTCCTTCGGGCAAAAATAATTCTAATACATTTTTATTTCCCATAATTTGAGATGATTAATTGTAATTCTATCTCAAATTATATATCAACTTTAATGTTTGTTCCAGACATATTGCGTATGACCCAGATTATCCAGCAGATGATGGAAATATGCAAAGAGTCAACAACCTTTTTGGTTTATACATCCTTATACACAAAGGAAGATGGCAAAGTAAAAAAATGTTTAAACACGGGAGTTGAAGAACTAATCATTGGGGAGGCCAATAAGCAAGGTGTAAAAGTTTTTCCGAAATCCGCTTGTGCTACTAAGGATATTCTCGGTCTTGATATTTGCTATGCTCATGTAAATCAAAAGCCGCAGAACCTAGACCTATTAGAGTATTTTTATTCATTTAAGATAGAGAATGGTGCGATAATTTTGCAATCAGGAACACATGGAGATTATAATTTTGTAAGGTTTATTACTCATTCTAACCCTATAGTAATAAATGAGAAGAAAGAGCGTTTTTTGTCATTTACATCTTCTCCTATCTTAATTTCCTCCAGTTGGTTTAGTTGGGCTAAAATAACTTCCTGCGAAATTAACTGCGATTACTGTCTAATTGATATTTATCCTGAAAGCATAGAGCATAAGAAAATAGGTTGTAATCCAATGCATATTTTAAAATTAATTACGGATTAACAGTTAAGGCCGGCTTAAGTGTTGCCTCCACGCCAGGGGGGGGTATAAATATATAGCCCCCCCCATTTTTTTAACCCTTAACGCAATGCTAGTGTCGGATATGTTAGGCAGACCATAACTCTATTGATTAATTATGACAAAAGATATTATAGTAAAAAAATCAAAGACTAATAAAAAAGGGATTTTCGCTGCCAGAAACTTTAAGAAAGGAGAAGTTGTGCTTAAATGGAAATCAAATCAAACATTAACCAAAGAACAAGTTGATAAATTGCCAGAGCCTGAAAAACATTACGTCTCAAGCTATACGCCCGGTGAATATTTACTCCAGCAAGAGCCTGACAGATATGTTAATCACTCTTGCGACCCAAATACAGAGGTAAAGGATAATTGCGACGTGGCGATTAGAGATGTAAAGAAGGGCGAAGAAATAACATCTGATTATTTAAAAGACAATCTTCAAATGCATTTTAAATGTAATTGCGGAAGTAAGAATTGTAAAAAATATATATAAAACCGTGATTTAACAAAGAAAGCGCTCCGATAATACCGGGGCGCTTTCTTTAATTTTATGATAATCAATTTATTCATTAGCTACCGTGATCGTAATCTCCTCTGTTTTTTTGATTTGCCCGCTCCAGCCATGGGCCTCGGCATAAAGCTTGTAGGAGCCAGATTCAGGGATTTTTTGCCAGCTTCCTTGGGCAGTTTCACTATCAATCGGCTGTATTACTGTTGCTATAAAAGGATCGCCTTGTTTCGGAACTGCGAAGATATTTATTTTGGCGGCTTGAGCTGGATTATTAATTTTTATCTCTATCTCTAAAGGAAAATCAACTTTGTTAATCGCTAGCCCGCTGGATGGTGATTGCCAGGAAATGTCTATATCAGAAATATTTTGTTCATTATCCAGGATGAGGTTGAATTCTAAAGATTTTTCAGAGCAATTATCAATATTGTCGCAAACACGCACTTTTAAGTTATGAAAGCCATTATTTAAAAAATTAATTTGTTTTTCCAGGTCAAAGGGGTAGTTGTTGCTAGTAGATATGAGGTTGTTATTAATATAAAATTCAGCACGGTTAATGCCGCGGGGAGCCGAGGCTTCAAGACGAGAGACAATAAACGGCTCTACTATGGCTTGGTTATTAGTTGGTGTGATAATATTAAAAGTAGGTTTATTTTCCGGTTTATGCAAGTTGTCGTATTCGGTTGGCGGTTTTTCGGAAACTGTGGAGGTAGCCGAATTAGCCCATTCTAATACCCGGCTTTCCCAAAGTTCAAATTGGGGATCTTCCTCAGGCTTTTTAGGCGGGCTTCCTTGCGGGTCATTTTTATTTACATAATAGAGGATAGAATGATCCTGCCGGTAAATTTTTTCTTCAATAAAGCTGGCAGGTGTATATTCAGTCGCTAAAAGTCCGGAGGCGCGGTCAATATTTACTTTTATGCCAATTTCAGTTACTCCATCCAGGACGGGTTTGCCAGTCTTAATTTCCTTGGGTTTATTAAAATATTCTATCGGAGTGTCTCCCAGTACCTGTTGCATATAATCATGCCAAATTGGAGCCGCCACAGTCCCTCCAGCCGCTCCTTTTTTCATAGCTGAGTTATCATTGTTGCCCACCCAAGTTCCGGTAACGATTGACGGCGTGTAGCCGATTGTCCAGGCGTCTCGATAGTCATTGGTTGTGCCTGTTTTAGCGCCTACCGGCCGCGAGCCAAGGGTTAACCAGTTTCTTTCCCCGAAGGCATAAGCGCGGGCATTGTTGTCAGATAAAATATCATTAATTGAGCGGGCTATTTGGCTGTCTAGAACTTTTTGGCTTTTCCTTTCTTCAAATTCCTCAATAACCTTTCCGTTTTTATCTTCTATTTTTAAGATGGCAGTTATTGGCTGGATTTCGCCTTCGCGGGCAAAGGCGCTAAAAGCATTAGTATGCTCAATTAATTTTACTTCGCCTCCACCTAAAACTAAAGAAAGGCCAAAACGATCCCGCTCGGAAAGGCTTGTATATCCTAAATCTTGAGCTAAATCTAAAACATTATTAATACCGGCCAAATAAATAGTTTTTACTGCCGGGATATTAAGCGAACCAGCCAAAGCCTTTCTCATAGTTACCGGGCCATACTCTCTTAAGTTATAATTATGGGGCTCATAAGGCTTGCTCGGGTCAAGAGAAAAATTAGTTACCACATCATAAAGAATAGTAGTCGGCGTGTAGCCCTTAATAAACGCCGAAGCATAAACTAACGGCTTCATTGACGAGCCGGGCTGGCGGAGGCTAGTTGTAATATTAACTTGTCCGTCAATATCTTCATTAAAATAGTCGCGAGAGCCAACCATGGCCAGTATTTGGCCGGTTTTTGGGTCAATGGAGATAAGAGCGGCATTAGTAGCTTGGTATTGTTTTTCATTTTTCTCAGCATATTCGTTAATCACTTCTTCAGCTATTTCCTGCTTATAAAGGTCAAGAGTAGTATAAATTTTTAGCCCTTCCTGCTCTACCATTTTTTCACCGTATTTTTCAGATAAGAGTTCTTTGACATACATCACAAAATGGGGCGCGGTGATATTAGTAGATTGCTTTTTAAATTCTAGCTCATATTGTTTAGCGGCATCTCTCTTAGCTTCAGTGATATAGCCTTGTTCATACATTTGGTCTAAAACATAATGCTGTCGGTCAATTAAAAGATTGCGGTTAGGGCCGTATGGAGAATAGCGGCTTGGCGCTTGCGGTAAGGCTGACAATATAGCGGCTTCAGGCAAATTAATATCTTTAGCGCTCTTACCGAAATATTTCTGGCTAGCCGCCTCTATGCCATAAGCAGTAGAGCCATAAGGGATTTCATTAAAATACATTTGTAAAATTTCATCTTTTGAATATTTACTTTCAATTTTATAAGCCAAGATCCATTCTTTGATTTTTCTACTAATAGTTCTTTCCGGAGTAAGAATAGCATTTTTCACAAATTGCTGCGTTAGGGTTGAGCCGCCTTGAATTCCTTTGCCCCTAATAGCTTGCCAAACTACGCCCCGAAAAATACCCCAAAGACTGATACCGCCATGTTCATAAAAATCTTTATCTTCTATAGCAATGGTTGACCATTTTATATATTCAGGCAGCTCATCTAAAGCAACCAAGGTTCTTTGTTCATTGCCATGGATTTCATAAAGCACTGTTTCTCCAGTACGGTCAAATATTGTAGTACTTTGGGCAATCTGCCTATCCATAAGTTTATTAGGATCCGGCAGACCTCGAGAAAGCCAGGCAACAACTATTAAACTAAAAAGACCTATTGCTAAGACCAAAACAGATAAATACTTTATTGTTTTCTTATTTAGCAAAAGGGTTGAGATAGAAAATTTTTTATATTTTTTTTCTTTGGGCTTGAAGCTAGTTTGGTTAGCCAACTTGTTCTTCCTGAAACTTTTTTTATTTCTGGTAAGATAATATTTTTTCTTTTGCTTCCGCCAAGATTGATAATTTTTATTTGATTTTGATAAATGTGGAATAGGCATGGTGGTGTTAACCGCTAGTTAATAGATGTTGTGACTTTTTAATTATTAGATTAAATTTTTAAATTTATAAATCAGTAAAATTTGTTAAACTAGTAAAACTAGTAAAATATGTAATTTATTTATTTTACTAGTTTTACTAGTTTAACAAAACGGTCATATAAATAACAAATTTTGTATATCTATTTTCGTTTTGATATTTAAAATTACTTCTTTCTATAGTATTTTGCCGCTACTTCTGGTGAAATAGAATTTATAACAAGTCCAGAACCTAGCTCTACTCCGGCCCAAACACTATCTCTGGGCTGGATTTTAAGATAAAAATGCTGTTCTCTATCAGAAACAATGTTATGTAAAAAATAATTAAAAGATAAATCAAGAGCCTGCATTTTTACTAAAACTTTTTTTAGCACATGAGCAAATGACTTAAGCTCTTTAGGCTTCATTAGGGTAATATTATCTAGATGGCGCTTAGGAAATATCCAAGCTTCGTAATGGTATTCAGAGGCGTAAGGAGTAAAGGCGGCCACATAGTTATCTTCATAAATTTTTCTTTTAGATTTCATTTCTTTTTTTATAATATCGCAATAAGGGCATCGGCCGTGTTCAACTCTATAATTTTGCGCTAAACCTAATTCTTCGTGTACCTCTGGAGGAGTAATAGCAGTAGCAAAAATTTGGGAATGGGCATGAACAATTGAGGCGCCGGCTTTTGAGCCCTGATTTTTAAAGCATAATATATAATCAATTTTTTTGCCTGCTCCGTCACGGCCATGGATTTCTGAAATTGCTTTAGTCCGGCGGGCATACATATAGAGAAGTTTTTCGATTTGAGCCTCTTTTAAGTTTGCCAGTTCTTTGCTATGGCTTGGGGTTTCAATAATAACTTCTTGCGTGCCATAAGCTTTTTTATTATTCAAGGTTACTGCCGGGAAAATATTATTTATGCTTATTATTTGCCATTTTTTTTCATCAGAAATAGTATCTAAAATATTTTTCTTTATAATTTTTTCAGGGCAGAACGGGCAAGGTTTGGTTCGCTCAATCACTGTTTGCTCTTTAATGTCCCGGGGGCGCTTTAACCGGCCAGGGGTAATAATAACGTATTTGTTAAGCAAATAAGCTTTGCGAATTTCGCTTGCCGGCTGTTGAGGCAGTATTTTTGATGAAATAATCATATTTTAATATTAGTAATTAGTCAAGTAGAAAAGCCCTAACAGTATTTATTATAACAGAGAAAAGGTATTAGTTAAAGCTTCCTCCGTTATGTAACAGCCTCGCTCTTATATCGCTGAGCTTGTTAAAGCGGGACGTGGGCTGTGGCTTATTAAATCGCCATCTTAGGCGATTTTTGTTATACTAAAATATATCTATAAATTCCGTCAATAGCAGTTAAAATTAGGCAAATAGTTACGTGTTCATTGCAGTTTAATACATACAGGCCACCAGCCAAACAACGGTAGGACACTTTTAAGGTATTCTAACGTACGATGTACGATCA
>JBDRJA010000120.1:0-3413 GCA_043815345.1 Patescibacteria group bacterium
TTTAATTCATTAAGACAATTTGATGTAGTTTTTGTTTGCAGTCCTAATAATTTACATATTAGACAGGCTTTAAAATGTGCGCAAGCCGGTTGTCATTTATTCATAGAAAAGCCATTATCGAACAGCCTGAAAGATATTGATAAGTTAGAGCAGATTTGCCAGAAAAAAAAGCTGGTAAACATGGTAGCTTGCAACATGCGGTTTCATCCTTGTTTAAGTTATATAAAGAAATATTTGGATAGTAAAAAATTGGGAAAGATTTATAGTATTAGCCATGAATTTGGATATTATTTGCCTTTTTGGCGGCCGGGAGCTGATTATCGTAAAAATTATGCCGCTAAAAAGAAAACTGGCGGGGGAATAATTCTGGATGATATTCATGAATTTGATTTATTATTCTGGCTAAATGATTTTAAGGAAGTTAAAGAAGCGAGATTTATTTACGGAAAAGTTAGTAATCTAGAAATTGAAACTGAAGATACATGTTCAGCAACATTTAAATTTAAAAATAATATATTGGGTTCGGTGAAGTGCGATTATCTACAACAAAAGTACGCCAGGGGCTGTAAAATAGTCGGTGAAAAAGGCAATATAGAATGGGATTGGAATGAAAATATTGTTTGGCTCTATACTAAGGGCACAAGCCAAAAACTATTTGAAGTAAAGAATTATGATTTAAACCTGATGTATATTGACGAAGTTAAATACTTTCTGGATTGTGTGAAAAAAAAGAGCGAAACATTTAATGATATTAGAAAAGCGCAAACAGTTTTAAAGTATTGTGTTAATAGAAAATAGATATGGCAAACAAAAATTTATGCATAATTCAGGCTCGGATGGGCGCGACTAGATTACCGGGAAAGGTTTTAAAAAAGGTAAATGGCGTTACTTTGCTTGAATATGAAATAAGACGTGTTTTAAAGTCAAAATTGGTTGATAAAATAGTGATTGCCACAACTGATAAAAAAATTGATGACCAAGTAGAAAAATTATGCCAGAAAATAAATATGGAATATTTTCGCGGTTCTGAAAATAATGTTTTAGATCGTTATTACCGGTGTGCTTTAAAATTTCCTGAATATAAAAATATTATTAGAATAACCGGTGATTGCCCCTTGATTGATCCAGTTGTAGTTGATGAAGTAATAAAAATTTTTAAGAAAGGTAAATATGACTACGCTAGCAATATAGAAAAAGAGACTTTTCCTGATGGTATGGACGTAGAGATATTTAAGAGAAGCGTTTTATATGAAGCGGCTAAAAAGGCAAAATTAAAGTCTGAAAGGGAACACGTAACTCTGTATATTAGAAATAATATAAAATATAAAAAGGGGAATTTAACAGCAAGTCGTAACTTATCTAATTTCCGCCTAACTGTTGACGAACCAAAAGATTTTGAGGTTATAGAATTTTTAATAAAAAATAGTAAACCTGACGCAAGTTATCTAGATCATATAGATGTCTTAAAGAAGAATCCAGAAATAATGAAGAAAAATATGAATATTATCCGAAACGAAGGCCTACTAAAATCGTTAAAAGAAGATAAAAAATTTTAATAAATAATATGAGAAAATTTACTAAAAGCAATCAATTATTTAAAAAGGTTATTAAAACTATACCTTTAGCATCACAAACTTTTTCTAAAAGTTATTTACAGTTTATAAAAGGCCAAGCCCCTTTGTTTGTTACCCATGCTAAAGGAGCTAGGATTTGGGATGTTGACGGCAATGAATATGTAGACATGATTAATGGTTTATTGCCGGTTATTTTAGGTTATCAATATAAGGCCGTGGATGAAGCAATAAAAAAACAGCTTAAAAAAGGCATAACTTTTTCTTTAGCTTCGCCTTTAGAATATGAACTGGCCCAACTCTTAATTAAGCATATTCCTTGCGCCGAAATGGTAAGATTCGGGAAAAACGGTTCAGACGTAACTAGTGGAGCTATTAGATTAGCTAGGGCTATTACTGGTCGGGAGCATGTTGCTATCTGCGGTTATCACGGCTGGCATGACTGGTATATCGGCTCTACTGCTAGAAATTTAGGAGTGCCAAAATCAACCCAAAATCTAGCTCATACTTTTAAATATAATGACTTAGAATCCTTGGAAAAAATTTTAAAAAAGCATAAAATGGCGGCCGTTATAATGGAGCCGATGAATTATGTTGAACCGGAAAAAGGATTTTTGCAAAAAGTAAAACAATTAACACATAAATATGGCGCCTTATTAATTTTTGATGAAATAATTACTGGCTTTAGATATAATTTAGGTGGCGCGCAGAAATTATTCGGCGTAATTCCAGACTTAGCAACTTTTGGAAAATCAATGGCTAATGGCATGCCTATTGCTACCTTAGTGGGTAGAAGAAAATATATGAAAAGAGTAGATGATATTTTTTACTCCTTTACTATGGGCGGAGAGGTATTATCAATTGCGGCCGCTATCGCTACTATTAAAGAAATGGAAAAGAAAAAAGTTATTCCCTATATTTGGGAATTAGGTAAATACTTACAGGATAATACAAATAAATTATTAAAAGAAAATGGTTTAGACGAATTTATTGAAGTTCAAGGTAAGCCCTGCTGGCAAGTATTTATAATAAAACCTCGTAAAAAATATTCTGATTTAGAGATCAAAAGCTATATTCAACAAGAGGTTTTACAGGCTGGCTTTTTATGGTATGGTCAGCATAATATGAGTTTTAGCCATACAAAGAAAGATATTGATATGTTGTTATCAGTTTATACAAGAATTTTTAAGCAATTAAAAAATTTACTTGATAATAATAAGTTGAAAGAAAGTTTACAGGGAGAGCCAATTACAAATATATTTAAAGTAAGGTGATATGAATAAAACAGAAGCTATAATAATATTAGGCGGAGGGTTGAAAGAAGAAAACGACAAGTGGAGAACCACGAATTTTAACGAAGGCGATAACTTTGGCGCTATGGGTGATAGATTAAGAGTGGTGGCTGCGAATTATTTATATAAAAATAATCCAGATATAGCAATAATTGCGTCTGCTGGCAAAGGACAATATAAAAATGTTCCAGACGCCCCTACGGTTTCTAGCGTAATACTGAATGAATTAATTGAGTTAGGAGTGCCTAAAGAAAAAATTATTAAAGAAGAAAATTCAGGCAATACTTGGCAACAGTTACAGGAAACAAAAAAAATAATTCAGGAAAAAAATTTAAACAAAATAATTATTATATCTAACAGATATCATTTGCCAAGAATAAAGGCGATGATAAACAAGGATGAGTTATTAAATAAATTATTGGATGAAGGTAAAATAGAATTGCAATCTGCGGAAGAAATATGCTTAAAGTATGATGAGAAAAAGTGGAATAAAATTATTGACGATGCTTATAATAGTGATGTTATGAAAGAGAGGGTGAGCTTAGAAAAA
>JBDRJA010000121.1:0-5186 GCA_043815345.1 Patescibacteria group bacterium
GAATCTCAATTTTCTTATTTAAAAAACAATTTAAAAATACATAGGGGATTAAGCAAAGAAAACCGAGAAAATTTCATCCGATGGTATTATTATTTTAAAAATCAAAAATGAAATTACCAACCAATTTTGTCTATTAAACCACATTATTTAATAAAATGAAGGTGAAAATATATATTCTCACCTTCATTTAATTATTTTTTATTTTTACTACCATCTATGTCCCCATGCTTATATTTAATTATTTAATTTATGATAGCCTCTTGTGCCTCCCATCATTCCGCACCCAAAACCTATTCCTAATTCTTCTTTTATTTCTCTAGCTTCTTCATACTTTCCTTCTTGAACTAAATTATGAGCCTCAATTAATTTAGAAAAATTATCTTTAGTCACAATCTTTGCCTTAGGGCTATCAACGCCCACTGCTTCTAGCCAAGCGCTATAGTCATTATTTTCAATTGCGTTTTGCATTGCCTCTTTCATAGCTTTTAATTCCTCAAGCTTTCCGGGGGATATATCTTTCTTAAAATACATTCCCTTTCCCATTCCTTGCATATGCCCATAATCTAAACCTAGCTCTTTTTTTAACTCTTCAGCTTCTTCGTATTTTCCTTCTGCCCATAGTACTTTTACCTGCGCCAACTTTTCAAAATCTTCTTGGCTAATTTTATCTGCGGCTTGATTGCCTTCAGTTAATTTTAACCATGCTTCATAATCATTATTAGTAAATGCTTCCATCATCGCTTGATGCTGTTCTGGGTTGCCTTTTAAATTTTTATCCTTACCCCAGAATAAATGTCCTGATCCATTATCCTGGGCGAATGTTACTAATGATAAGCCGATAACGGCTATTATTGCTGTTAGGCCAGCCGCGCCAGCAATAATTTTTGATTTTCCTCTTGCTTCATCTTTATTAGAAACAGGAGTATTGTTTTGCTTCATAATGTAAATATTTATTAATTATTAATCGACAATCGTAAATCGTCAATCGCCACGGGTCCCCACAATTATTACTACGCCCAAAAGTTATTATTTCTTTCACCTACTCATGCACCCTGATTTCATCTGTATCATCGCTCCTCTCATCCATGGTCTTACAACACTCGCTTCAAATTCATTATTATCTAAAGCCTTTCCAGCAACAATTACCTTTGTCTTAAAAAGATTATCACAAGCAAACTCAAGACATAAATCTTCGCACCTTACCTGCCAGTCATTTCCTTTTAAATCTATTAAGGAAAATTCCTTGTCGCTAACTTTCTCAATAATATCACCGGCAATAACTCCCTTGTCAATTTTCATCCACATGCGCGGATTTCTATGAATATTCATTTTATAAAATGGCAATTTTTTAGCGAAAGAATTATCAATTGCCTGCCCCATGCCAATACCATGGAATAAAATACCTAAGATAATGCTCGCACCAACACTAACCAAAATAACCATAACTAAACCATGGCGGTAGCCTTTTTTAGTATGTTTAAAATTATAATAAGCGACAATCACAAACAAAGATAAAAATAGCAACCAATAATATGGCAGACTGAAAAAAACACCGCTAATACGGCTACGTCCGGTAAAAACCAGTAAGTCCAGATCATTATGGCTTACCATAAAAATAATTACGGCGACTGCTAAACCTCCCACGAAAATAGCTACAAAACCAAAACCCCAGATAACATAATCCAGCAGTAAAAACTCCCACCTTGGTTTAGGTTCGATTTTTTTGTCTTTAATTATATCAAGGACTTTATGTCCTATATCTTTCTTGCTCATATTATTTTTTATATTTATCTCTCACAAATCTACATTTCTATCTCTAGTTCTTTTACCTTCTCTTTAAACTGCTTTTTGGCTCTACTTATTAAAGTAGCTACCGTACCCATTGGTTTTTTTAAAATATCTGATATTTCTTTATAATCTTTATCTTCAAAAAATTTTAATACTAACGCCTCTTCATATTTTCTGTCCATGCTATTTAAAATCTTATAAATACTCTTCTTTAAATATCTTAAGTCTACTTCCCTGGCTAAATCAAGGTCAGACTTTAGGCTATCCAATATTTTATCATTTTTCTCGCCTAAAAAATACTCTGGCCTGGATTTTTCTTTCCTGTATTCACTAATTACTGTATTATGGGCAATCCGATAAAGCCAGGAAGAAAACTTCAAATCTTTATCAAAATTATTTAAACTGCGATAGGCTTTAATAAAAATCTCCTGCAATACGTCTTCTGACTTTTCAGGACTAAAATTAGAAATTCTCCTGATATACCTAGTTAACTTATCCTCGTATCTTTTTATTAAAAATAAAAAATTCTCCTCATCCTTCAAGGTCAGGGCCACTAACTCATTATCACTTTTGTTCTTGCCTTGTTCATCTTTAACCATATAGGCTATTATATCATAATACGAAAAACAAGAAGGTTTTATTTCAAAAATAAAGCAAGGCGATATTTCGCCTTGCTTATATTTACCCATTAACTTAAATTTCATTTCTTATGAGATAAAATCTAAGGAAGGGTGGGAAGCTTTGAAAATCTTATTATCCAAAAGCGCTCCCCGAAACTTTTGGTTTGTTTTAAATTTTAAACATCGAAAAAATCCCCACCTTGACCGAAGAGGTCCATCATTGTTTGAATCGTCGTCCGCATAAGGTTGAGATCATAATTGTCTACCTCGTTAATTGGAACTTCTTCCCATAAAGACCCATCAGAGTCTTTTCTAGGTTCTTCCCAAAAAGCCTCTCCGGAGAAATCCTTATCGGTGAGATCCTCAGGGCGTCGATGACGATAAACAGCTACCCTGCAGCTGTCCGCAGGGTCATAGGTATAACTTTTTTCGCAAAACAGCACCGTCACACTCTCCACTCCAGGCTCTTCGTCCTTATGATCTTCTGTCTCAGCCCACTTCGCCTCTGCAAAACAAGCAGCGTACAAATTTGGATTGGGCCTGTCTCCTCCGCCGTCAAAATTGGTTTCCCAGCCCGTAAAAGAAGGCTCGGCAAACCATTTTTCAGTAGAACCCACATTCGAGGCTCCAATAATTAGTGAAGTATAGTGCGATCTCTGCATAACTTTTCTTAATTTATCCATTCTTTTCTCTCCTTTGTCTGTACTGAATTGTTAACTCCACCACAGAGCGCTCAATTCAGTTGGTTAAGGGACCACAACATCACCACGATATTGCTCCTCCCTTCTTTTATTCCTAAATTAAGATCAAAAGAAGGAAGAGCAATTTATTATTCTTTAAAGATCAACTCAATAATTCATATAATATAATAGCATATTTTCAATACTTTGTCAACTTAATTTTTAATATAATAACTATTAATAGCTAAAACTAGCTAAATTAATAAATCCCTCTTTAAACATTACTAATATTTTTAAAACAAATTGACTTTTCTGTATTTTTTGTTTATAATAATCTTAGTCCTAAACATAGGGCTATTTATTTTACTAGGTCCCTTCGTCTAGTGGTTAGGACATCAGGTTTTCATCCTGAAAACAGGGGTTCGATTCCCCTAGGGACTACAACTGTGGAATTGGCAAGAGCCAATTCCTTTTTGGTCACTACTATATAAAAATTTGGCAAAACAAAAAACCTTAAAATGCATTTTCACGTTTTAAGGTTTTAGACTATTTCTCTGAATTAAAAGTTTTTTCGTTAAAAAGAAAATTTACCACAATAAATGCCAATCCTAATGTTTTAATTAAACTTTCTCCAACAAATACTGGAACAATAACATTACTTTGAAAACTCATCCATTTAAATCCAACAGCCAAAATTACAAAAAAATCAAATATTACCACCGCTATTATAACTCCAAGTAACCAATATGACCAATGCCTTCTCATTTTAATAATCTCTTTTCTTTCTTTTATGGTAAGAATTGCATTATTCCGTCTTTTTTGTAAATTATCATATTTTTCTTCAGCTTCGTAATCAATCTTTTGCAAAGAAATTTCTGTCTCTCCCGTTTCTATTAATAGTCTTTTTGCCTCCTCTTTCCCTATTTTTTTATCAGAGGTATCTATCATATTATACGGAGTTCAACAACTTCATTCTATATCCCATCATCTCTTTTGAAACACCAAAAAGAGAGGCAAGCAAATCACCGTCTTTACTATTAAGATTATATTTATCCATTACCTCCTTTAACATTCTATCTGGAACTAATAAATTTGCAGCAAAACAGTTTGCTTCTTTCTCAGTGTCTGAATTTTCACCATCTAGAAATTGCATTCTATATAAAACTCCAAACTTATCAGTTTCGTGTTGAAGTGCGTAATGACCGAGTTCGTGGGCTACTGTAAAAATTTGTTTATTTGCGTTGTCATCATCATTTACAAAAATAGTTTTTGACTCTTCGTCATAAAAACCTGCTACGTTTTCCAGCTTACCAACCATATCTACAAATTTTATTTTAATTCCTTCGTTTTTCACAATATCAAAAACATTAACAATGGGTTTGCTAATTTTATATTTTTCTAATAATTCTTCCGCAATTTTTTTTGCTTTTATGCTATCCATATCTATTACATTCATTATAACATATATTTAAATATAATCACAAATCAATATAAATCAAATATTTAAGATTATTTTATTTACTTAATATAGTTATTTCAAATCAAGAATAATTAAGCTAAAAATAAGTAGGCTCCCCTAAGACAATGCAAAGCAAAGTCTTAGGGGGCTCTCAATTAGGTAAGGGTGAGTCTGCGGACACCAGGCTCTATTAAGAACCTTAGGCCTTTACACCGGCCTTCCTAGGCTGGGTTCGAACCAGCACGCAGGGGCCTATTGATCCCTTTCCACCCAATAGCGCCACCTCCTTTCAGACGGTGGGAATACTAACGATTCCGTCCGAATTGCAGGTGTTGGCAGAATGCCTTGGTATTGACAATTGACACGCGGAATTTTGCTCAATGTCCGCGCTGAATCGTTAAATAATCCTTGCCTGAAAGGCTATTTATGGGCGCTAAAATTCACTCCTTACCTTTATGAGATTTTTATTTTATCTAAAATTATAATCTCTGTCAAGTTTATGTATTAGTCCACCTCATATTGGACACCAGACAATTATTAAGCAAATAATCCACAGGAGAGGTTAAATTAAGGCTCCAGTGAAATCTATCAGTATTGTACCATAATAACCAGTCTATTAATTTCTTGTTAAACTCATCA
>JBDRJA010000122.1:0-8541 GCA_043815345.1 Patescibacteria group bacterium
AACCACCATTTTTAGATCTTCATATATCTTAATCTGAGTTTTCATAATGGTATAATTTAGTGGTAAAAGTCAAAATACAGACTTACTACTATTTTACACCATTATGAGAGTTTTGATTAGTTTCGTAATTCAAAATAATTACTTATAACATATAACGTATAACTTAAGATAAATGTATAGAACACGGGTTATAAGTTATAGGTTATAAGTTAAAAATGTATGTTTAAGTAAAAATTGTGGATTAAATGTTGAAAAGTAGGCTAAATTGATAACCAAAAAAATCCGTTATTATTTGTCAGAAGACTCACTTATTAACAGGTGGGTTTTTTTGTTGGATTTTTATTTAGTTTTAGCTAAAATTTTAGTAGTGAATCATCGTTGACTTTAGGGTAAAAGTGGTGTACAATTATATACATAAGGTGAAAGGTGGGGAATTGGGGTGAATAAGGCGAAGTGATGATAATGTGCTAATTTACAATAATGTAATTATTAAAATAAAAATAAAAATTTGTTCTCATGAAAATGAGGATCAAAAGGTTAGCCAAGATATTTAGCGCTAACAAGTTAATAAAGTCCTAATTATTCTATCAAAGAATCATTAGGCACGCATGGGGATGCAGGCTCATCCCGGGCCTTACCGGGTACATTTTTTAATAATTAAGACAAAGAAGGGGTCTGATAAATTGCTTGTCGTTTTATCAGGCTTCTCCTGAGTCTTAGTAAATGGTGAGTTAAGAATGAAGAATTAAGAATGAAAAAGAATAATTTTTACACTTCGCGAGGTGAAAAGTTAAAAATAAGAACAAAACAATTTGCTTTAAGGATAATAAAATTATCAAAAGCTTTACCTAGAAATGATGTTGGATTTGTAATTTCTAGATAGATAATAAAAAGTGGAACTTCGGTAGGAGCTAATTATCGCGCTGTTTGTCGAGCTAGATCAAATAATGAATTTATAGCTAAACTAGGTGTTGTAATTGAAGAGGCTGATGAAACCGCATTTTGGTTAGAAATTATTATTGAAAGTAAAATATTAAAAGCGGAGCTAGTGAAATCATTATTAAATGAAGCTAATGAAATTGTTGCCATAATGGTAACTTCAAAGATTACTTCTTCAAGAATCAAAAATGGAGAAAACATATAGTTCTTCATTCTAAATTTATAATTCATAATTTTTTCATGTTTATTGGCGAATATAATCATAATTTAGATAATAAAGGACGACTGGCTGTACCGGCTAAATTTCGCGCGTTACTAAAAACAGGGGCAGTTGTTACTAGAGGATTAGATAACTGTCTTTTTTTATATCCTAAAAAAGAGTGGAATGAACTAGCTAAAAAATTAGCAGGCTTGCCTATTAGCCAGGCCAAAGCCCGTGCTTTTAGCCGCTTGATGCTGGCCGGAGCGATGGCGGTGGATTTTGATAATCAGGGAAGAATTACTCTGCCGGAATATCTAAGAAAATTTGCTATTTTGAAAAAGAAAGCCGTAATTGCTGGTCTTTACGATCGCTTGGAGATTTGGGATGAAGTAGCTTGGAATAAATATAAAACCGGCAATGAGAAAAAGAGTGGCAATATTGCCGAGGCTTTAGGGGAGTTGGGAGTCTAATAATTTAAGATTTAAGAATGAAGAATTAAGAATAGCGGGAAATTAAAATTAAAATAAATAAACACAAAAAATATGACACAAAAAATACAATGCCAATCCCGAAGTTTTGGGACAAAAACTGAAGCGCAAACTATTAGAGTTAAGGTTATTAAAGCCCCCTTGGTAGATAGCGGACAGCTGCGCCAAGTTATATTCGCTAGAGCCAGAGCAGTTGTACTGTAAAGTAATTGTAATGGATTAATAACATTTAACTTAAAGTATTCTTAATATGAGCAAAACACGAGTTATAAGTTATCGGTTATAAGTTATATGAATACAAACAATTATCACGTCCCGGTAATGCTAAAGGAAGTTTTAGAATATTTAAATCCACGGCCTGGACAATTTTTTATTGATGGAACTCTAGGAGGTGGAGGATATACGATTGCTATTGCTAAAAGAGTTGGTGAAAATGGAATAGTTCTGGGGATTGATTTGGACGATAAGGCAATCAAAAATGCCAAATTACAAATTACAAATTACAAATTACAAAATACTATACTCGCCCATGATAACTTTAAAAATCTATCAAAAATTGTTAATAAATATTTTAAAAAAGACCAAGCTATTAATGGTATTGTTTTTGATCTTGGTTTATCATCAGCTCAACTCGAGGACAGGACTAGGGGATTCTCTTTTCAATTGGATGCTCCGCTAGATATGGCCTTTGGCCATCAACAACGAACAGCAAACAACGAACAGCAAACAGATTATATAATAAATAAATATCAACAAAGAGAATTAGAAAGAATAATAAGAGAATATGGAGAGGAAAGATACGCTAAAAGAATTGCTCAAAAAATTGTAGAAAGTCGCAAAAATAAACTAATAAAGACTACTGGGCAACTAGTTGAAATTATTAAAAAAGCGGTTCCTAAAAAATATTTATATTCTAAGATCCATCCAGCTACCCGCACTTTTCAGGCATTGCGTATCGCCACTAATGATGAGCTTAGAAATCTAGAAGAAGCTCTACCGCAAGCTATAAAATTATTAGCAAAAAGAGGAAGAATTGTAGTTATTTCTTATCACAGCTTAGAGGACCGAATTGTAAAACAATTTTTTAAAAAAGAAAAGATGGACTGCTTATGCCCGAAAGATATGCCTATTTGTCAGTGTAATCACAAAGCGCAAGTAAAGATTATAACTAAAAAAATTATTATACCAAATGAGAATGAAATTAAAAATAATCCACGTTCTAGAAGCGCAAAAATGAGAATAGCTGAAAAAGTATAATAATATAAAATTGATTAAAAATAAAAAAAGCTAACTAAAAAACATAATATGACTAAAATTAAAAAAGAATTAACATCTAATGGTACCATAAAAATAAAAAAGAAGTTTAGCTTATATTTTTTAAATATCAAAAATATAAACAGAGTTTTAATCTTATTAATTGTCGCTTGTGGAATTTTCTATTTAACCGGCATTAATGATTTAACAGTTAAAGGATTTAAAATGCAAGAACTAAAAAAGAAAATAAGGCAAATATCTTCAGAGAATAAAGACATTGAACATAAAACAATGTCCTTAGAGTCCTTAAAATATCTTGACGAGAGAGCAAAAAATTTAAGAATGGTAGCGGTTGGAGATATAAATTATATAGAGGTAGGGGGAGAATTAGTAGCTAAAAAATAGTTTTTAGACTACCTATCGTAAATAATCAAGGTAGGTTATCTAGCTGTTTAAATTCATGAAATTGTGGAAAGAAAAGAAAATTATTAATACTCCAAAAAATAATCGCATTAATTTAGTAATCGCGATTGTTTTTTTATTAGGGGCATCCTGCCTTTATAAACTTTATGACGTTCAGATCAATAAATATGATTTATACACTGCTTTAGCTTCAAACCAGCATCAAATATTTAATAAATTAGAGCCGGAAAGGGGTAAGATATTTATAAGTAATTATTCTTCAGAAAAATCTGGGGAGGACATAATATATCCAGAAAATAATCAAACATATCCAATAGCCACTAATAAAGAATATGCACAAGTGTATGCAATCCCGAAAGATATTATTGAAAAGCAGGAAATCGCCGAAAAATTATATATTATATTTAAAAAAGAAATGATAGAAAAAGAAGTTGATGAGTTACTTCAAAAACAAGCCGAGGAAGAACTTGAAAATGAAATTAACTTTGTAAAAACTTTAGACTTGCCTGACAAAGAAAGATTAAACAAAGAAGCAGAAGTAATAAACAGGCATGAAAATTTAAAAAACAGCCAAGAGCATATAGAATTTCTTAAAATAAAAAAAGAGGCTGAAATAAATCTAAGAAAAGAAATTGTTGTCAAAGATTATTTAAAAATTTTAAGCAAGAAAGGCGATCCTTATGAACCACTAGAAAAAAAAGTGGATGAAGACACCTTGAAAGAGCTGTATGCTCTTTTGGTCAGTAGCGGAGATAAGGTCGTGTTAGCTAGCGATTTAGAATTAAAAGAAGGAATAATTATTAAGACTAAAAAAAAAGCGAATAATAAAGAAGAAAATGAAGCATTAACAATAAATGGAATAAGCCATACTATGGAAATATTTCGTTATTATCCGGAAAAAAATATCGGGTCTCATCTTCTTGGATTTGTTAGTTATGCCGAAGATGAATTAAGAGGAGACTATGGACTAGAGGGTTTTTTTGACCAAGAGTTATTTGGCGAATACGGATCAATTAGAACTGAAAGGGGAGCCAATAGCGACGTAATAATTATTAATGACAGAGAATATATAAAGCCTGTTAATGGAAGTGATTTAATTTTAACAATCAATCGTTCAATCCAATTTACAGCCTGCCAAAAGTTAGAAGAAGCCGCCTCAAGGCATGAAGCTGATGGGGGAAGCGTTATTATTATGAAGCCGCAATCAGGAGAAATATTAGCAATGTGTTCATGGCCAGATTATAATCCGAATAATTACGAATTAGTTAAAGATATTAAAATATTTAATAATCCAGCCATTTTTGACCAATATGAGCCTGGATCGGTTTTTAAAGCCATAACTATGGCCGCCGCTCTTGATCAAGAAATAATAACTCCGGAAACCGTATACAACGATGAGGGTAAAGTAAATATCAGCGGATGGCCAAATCCAATAAAAAACTCCGACTATGATTCATATGGCGGACATGGAGAGGTTAATATGAATACTGTGCTTGAATTATCTTTAAATACTGGGGCAATTTTTGCAATGCAGCAGATTGGACCAAAAATTTTTGCCCAATATATTAAAAATTTTGGTTTTGGAGAAAAGACCGGTATTGAATTAGAAACTGAAAGCTCGGGAGATATTAGAAATATAGAAGCTGAAAAAATCCAGGATGTTTATGCGGCAACAGCGTCTTTCGGACAAGGAATTACGGCTACCGCCTTACAAATGGTTACCGCTTATGGAGCGATTGCCAATGGAGGAGTTTTAATGAAACCATACATAGTTAAAGAAATTATAAACCAGGATGGAACTAAAAATATAACGCAATCAAAGCAATTTAGAAAAGTTATTTCCGTGCGGGCAGCTACTCTTTTATCTGGAATGTTAGTAAATGTAGTTGAAGGAGGACATGCAAAACTTGCGAGCGTTGAAGGATATTATGTTGCCGGCAAAACTGGAACCGCTCAAGTAGCATCAGAAGGAAAAAGGGGCTATGGCAGTAAAACAATACATACTTTTATCGGTTTCGCGCCGGTTGAAGAACCGAAATTTGTTATGCTTGTAAAATTAGACGATCCAAAGGACGTTAGCTTTTCAGCTTCTTCGGCCGCACCGCTTTTTGGTGAAATTGCTGAATTTCTGCTAAACTATTATCAAGTGCCTAAAGAAAGAAAATAGGTAAAATAAAAGTAAAAATATAAAAATAAAATAATATAGAAAAATTTTTTAAAGCATGGTTTAAATTAAAAATATCTTTAATAATTAATAAAAATCAATATGAAAAAATTAATACCTATTTTTTTATTCTTATTATTTTTATATCCATTTTCTAGCAGTGGAGAACAAAGTTTACTAAGAGTAATTAATCATAAAACTAAGCAATGTGCCGAGGTTAGTGGTGGGGATGAATGCAGAACTTGTATTCCTACAGGTGATTGGGAAAATCTAATAAATGATAGCTGTCCCATAGATTATGAAAATTTTAATTATGGAGATACTTCAAATCTAGACATCAATTTTAATTGTACTCGACTTAAAAAGCAGTTTTGCTGTACAGAAAATCATAGCGGAACAAATGGAAATTGTTCTGATATGATTATTAATAAAAGCAAAGAGCAGTGTGCGTTTGTGCCTGATATTAACTCTTTCAATTTACAATCAGGTTGGAGTAAAAAAACCAATGATGTAGAATGGATGGATTGGCTATGCCCGTATGAATGGATAGATGATATTTCAGGAATAAGAGATAAAAATTTATATAATCGCCTTAAAGGTAAAATTATGCTTAAAGTAGAAGATGAAGGAAAAGCTTATTATATAAATCCGCAAAAAGAAACTATCCATTATTTAGGTAAGCCGAATGATGCTTTAGGTGTAATAAGATCGCAGGGAGTTGGCATTACTAATGATAATTTAGAGAAATTAGAGATTAGTTTAGTTAATTTAACTGGGATTGATAGTGATGAAGATGGACTTCCAGATATGCTAGAAGACGCAATTGGGACTGAAAAAAGTAAGGCAGATACTGACGGAGACGGTTATAACGACAAAGAAGAATTCGAAAATGGTTATCATCCTAATAAAATGGGGAAATTAGAACTTAATAGTAGTTTTGCAGATAGCCAAAAAGGTAAAATATTTTTACAGATTGAGAGCAGGGGGGAAGCATGGTATGTAAATCCTGCCGACGGGAAGAGGTACTTTTTAGGAAGACCGGCAGACGCTTTTAATGTGATGCGTAATCTAGGCGTAGGGATTAGTAATAATGACTTTGATAAATTATGACCAAAATAAGAAAATAAGAGAAATAATAAAATTTAAAGTATGAAAAAATTAATCCAATTGAAACTAAAAATTTTAGCTAAAATGGTTTTAGCAAAATATAAGCCAGATATTATCGGTATTACCGGAAGCGTAGGAAAAACCAGCGCTAAAGAAGCAATAAGCACTATTCTAGCTTCAAAGTTTAAAATAAGGAAAAACATAAAAAATTATAATAATGAAATCGGATTGCCTTTAACAATAATTGGGGTAGAATCTCCAGGAAAATCAATTTTTGGGTGGTGCGGGGTATTATTTAAAGCTTTGAATTTGCTATTATTTAAAGACAAAGATTATCCTAAAATTTTAGTATTAGAAATGGGAGTTGATCGGCCAGGAAATATGAAATATCTAAATAGTATTGTAAAATGCAATATTGGAGTAGTAACATTAATAGGACCGGCCCATTTAGAATTTTTTGGGACAATTGAAAAAATTCAAAAAGAAAAAAGTGAATTAATTAGGAATTTACATTCTAATGGTTGGGCAATATTAAATTTTGATAATGAAAAGACAAAAGAAATCGGAAACAAATCTAATGTTAAGTTATTAAGTTATGGCTTCAAGGAAGGAGCAAACGTTAGGGCGCAAGAGCTTAAATTTAGTTTTGAAAAAAACAAAGATATTAATAATTTATTAGGTTTAAGCTTTAAATTGACATATAATGGATCATTTGTGCCGGTTTTATTGCCAAAAATTATCGGCTATAATGCTGTTTATGCCTCATTGGCCGGAGCAGCGGTTGGAATTACCTATGGAATGAATTTAGTAGAAGTTGCAGAATCTTTGCGTAATTA
The DNA here is from genome assembly GCA_043815345.1 of Patescibacteria group bacterium. Lineage (GTDB taxonomy): Bacteria > Patescibacteriota > Patescibacteriia > Patescibacteriales > CAYMCJ01 > JBDRJA01. The sequence continues at coordinate 7,414 of JBDRJA010000122.1, forward strand.
TAATTCTCCACCTGGAAGAATGAATTTAATAAAAGGTATTAAAAATACTCTAATTATTGATGATACATACAATTCATCTCCACAGTCATCAATGTCTGCTTTAGACGTAATAAAAAATATTCCAATTGCTAAGGGAGCAAGAAAATTTGCCGTACTAGGAGACATGCTAGAGCTTGGCAGTTATACCGAGGAAGGGCATAGAGAAATTGGGAGATATTTATTAAAATCAAATATAAATAAACTAATTGTTGTTGGAGAAAAGGCTAGGGATATTGCTAGGGGCGCTGAAAAAGCAGGTATGAAAAAAGATAATATTTTTAGCTTTTCTGATGTAGAAGAGGCAGGAAAATTTACGCAAAATAGGATTAGAAAGGGGGATTTAGTATTTGTTAAAGGATCCCAGGGCATGAGAATGGAAAAAATAGTTAAAGAAATAATGGCTGAACCATTGCATGCCAAAGAGTTATTAGTTAGGCAGGATGAACAGTGGCTAAAGCCAGGAGCGATGCGAATGACGCGAATAATATGCAAATGACGCGAATTGTGAATATGATTAATACTAATAATCCGGTTTGAAATAATATTAGCCAGGGAGAGGCGCAGATGGCTTGCAAATCACTAGGTTCTGAATTTCATCTAATAAGCGACAATGAATGGCTTACTATCGCTAGTAATATTATTGACGTAGCCACAATAATGTAGATTTAGAAAAAAGGGTTGCAGTTGGCTACTGCTGAAAATGTTTCATTTAGGCTTACTAATGAAAATGTTGTTTATGAGTTAGTTGGAGCAGGGGAATGGACAGATGAAAATGTTCTTCAAGCTAGTAATATTATTCCCGCCTCTGATGAATGGATTGAATATTTTGAAGTTAAATATTACACCTCCTTATTATCTTGATTCATCTAATGGTATAGGGAAAATAAAAACAGGATAAAATAACGGTTCGATTCTCTGCGCCTTTGTCTGCGGTATAAATGGGATTTACGGTTTAATAGACAAAATTGGTTGGTGAAAACTTTGTTTTCGTTGTAATATTAGTCATACATTTATAACAAATTTAAATCTATTTGAATTTATGACTAATATCTCAAAAAAAACATTGTGTAAATTGTAGCGGTAACGAGA
>JBDRJA010000123.1:0-18677 GCA_043815345.1 Patescibacteria group bacterium
CCTGATGAGTTTAACAAGAAATTAATAGACTGGTTATTATGGTACAATACTGATAGATTTCACTGGAGCCTTAATTTAACCTCTCCTGTGGATTATTTGCTTAATAATTGTCTGGTGTCCAATATGAGGTGGACTAATACACTTTTTTGACAAGAGAGACTTTTTAAGGTAAACTAGAAGAGTAAATTTGGAAGCTAAAGCCTCCTAAACCATGGGCTAAAGCCCAGTAGAAAACTTCAACCATGGGCTAAAGCCCAGAAAAAAGGTGTACAAAAAATTTAGACAGTTATAATAATTATGAATTTAGAATTAAGAATGATTAATTAATGGATTAAAATTATTGAATTAAAAAATTATTCATTCTTAATTCTTCATTCATAATTTATAATTTATTTATGCTTCAATCAAAACTTTTTACAAAAACAACTAAAACTATTTCTTCAGATATAAAATTGTCTAACCACAAATTTCTTTATCAGGCCGGTTTTATTAGAGAGTCATCAGCCGGGAGATATTATTTTTTACCTCTTGGCATGAGAGTAAGGGATAAAATTATTAAAGTTATTGAAGAGGAGATGGATAAGACAGGAGCGATTAAATTATTAGCTCCGGTTTTGCATCCCTTAGAATTATGGCAAGAAACTAACCGAACCGACACCGCTGGTTTTGAATTAATGAAAGTAAAAGACCGGCATGGAGCGGAATTTGCTCTTGGCGGAACAGCGGAAGAAATGATGGTAAATTTAGTTAGAGGGTTTAATATAAGCTACAAAGACTTGCCTTTTAATATTTATCAGTTCTCCCAGAAGTTCCGCGATGAGCTAAGGGCAAGAGGCGGCCTTTTAAGAGTGCGGGAGTTTCTGATGAAAGACGCTTATTCATTTCACGCGGATGAAAAAGATTTTAAAAAAGAGTATCAGGAGATGTGGAATACTTATACTAATATTTTTAAACGTTTGGGTTTAGAAACTATTGCGGTTGAATCTGATAACGGTTATATTGCTGGAGATTATTGCCATGAATTTATCTACGAAAGCGAGGTTGGAGAAAGTAGATTTTTAATAACTGATGACGGTAAGTATGCGGCGCATGAAGATATTGCTAGATTTAAAAAAGAAAAGAGAAACATTAATGAAAAAATGCAGAAATTAAAAGAGGTTAAGGCAGTGCGCGGTAAAACCATGGATGACGGAGTAAAACTTCATAAGCTTCCGGACTGGCAGCAGATAAAAGACGTAATGTTTGTTGACGAAAAGGGAAGATTTATTTTAGCTATTATCAGGGGCGACTTTGATGTTAATGAAATAAAGCTAAAAAAATTAGCAAAGGCAAATGATTTAAGGCATGCGACTGACGAGGAAATTAGAGAACTAGGAAGCGAGCCAGGATTTATTTCACCGGTTAAAATAAACAAGAAAGTGATTATTGTAGCTGACGATTCATTAAGGACAATAATAAATGCTTACGGAGGCGCAAATAAAAAGAATTTAGATTTACAGAATATCAACATTGACCGCGATTATATACCAAAAATTGAAGGCGATATTGCTATGGCCAAGGATGGATATTTAAGCGAATCTGGTAAAAAATTAAAAGAAGGCAAAGGAATTGAAGTGGGCAATATATTTCAATTAGGTGAACACTATTCGTCTTTAATGAAAGCTTGTTTCACAGATAAAAACGGCAAAGAAAAAAATTATTATATGGGATGTTATGGCATTGGCGTTGGCAGAACTTTAGCTACTATAGTTGAAAAATTTCATGACGAGAAGGGAATTATTTGGCCGGAAATTGTGGCGCCGTTTAAAGTGCATTTGATTTTATTAGACAACAGACAACAGACAACAGACAACAGAAAGAAGGCTGATGATTTATATAAAAAATTGCAGAAAGCCGAGATTGAAGTTCTGTATGACGACCGAGAAGAAGTGAGAGCTGGAGAAAAGTTTGCGGATGCGGATTTAATAGGCTGTCCGTATAGAGTTGTGGTAAGTGAAAAGACGTTGGCTAAAGATAGTGTGGAGGTGAAAAAGAGGGATAGTAAGGAGATGGAGATGGTGAAAGTTAGTGAATTAGTTAATTGGTTAATTAGTTAATTAGTTGAATAGTTATTTTGTTATATGGCTATATTGTTGAATTGTTATATTGTTCAACTGTTGGAAGTTAATAAAGTTACCTGCCTGCCGGTAAGGCAGGAAAGTATATAAATATTTATGAGTATTTTAGAAAATGAAATAAAAATTAAATTAGCTAGTAAGGAAGAAGCAGATAGAGTTCTAAAGAAATGCAAAGAATTAGCTGGCAATGAATTTAGTGAAAACAAAGAGACGAATATTATGATACAGGGGTGGAGAGCATAAAAAAAGAAGATTTAGTATTAAGGATAAGAAAATAAATAATAAAACAAAGATAGCCTTAAAAAGCCCAAGGATATATATAACAGATAAAATTCAGCAAAGAATTAAGTTAGAATTTGTAGCTGCAGATGAAAAGCAAGTAAGAGATCAGATCAAAAAGCAAAAGTTAAAACCAACTTCAATTATTGAAAAAAATTGTATTAATTTTAAACTTGATAATTACAAAATTTCATTAGATGAACTTCCTTTTCTAGGGTGGTTTGTGGAAATCGAAGGTAAAGACGTTGATTCAATACATAAGATTCTTGAAAGCATGGGTCTATTTATAGACAATGCGGAGAAAGAGCACTATGGTGAATTATTAGATAGAAAAATGGTAGAATTAGGATTATCTCCTAGGACAAATTTAAATGCTACTTTTGAGGAATATAAAAATTGGGAGGCAATGGAGGCGGTTGAGGGAAGGATTAAAAGCAACAGTTTGAATTGGCCTCCTGGCCTATAAAAACCAGTCCGTTTAAAAACCGCCGTAAGGTCGTAGGCGAGGACGCCAACGACAACATTTATGCTTAATAAACTATTAGGAAAATTTAGCAAAGATTTAGGAATTGACTTGGGTACTAAAAATACCCTTGTTTATACTGAAGAAAAAGGGATTGTTGTGAATGAACCTTCGGTAGTAGCAGTTAATATGCGGACAGATGAAATTTTAGCTGTCGGAGAAGAAGCCAGGAAGATGATTGGAAAAACTCCGGCTCATATTCAAGCTATTAAACCCTTAGTAGACGGAGTTATTTCAGATTTTGAGGTAACTGAAAAAATGATAAAATATTTTATTGATAAAGTGCATAGTGCGAGCTTTACCTTAGTGCCTCGCCCGCGGGTAGTTATTGGAATTCCTTTAGATATTACGGAAGTAGAAAAAAAAGCGGTGGAAGATGCGGCAAAATCGGCTGGCGCCCGCCAGGTTTATTTAATTGAAGAATCAATGGCGGCGGCTATTGGAGCTCATTTGCCAGTAGCGGAAGCAACAGCTACCATGATAGTTGATATTGGCGGCGGAACAACCGAAATTGCTGTTATTTCTTTAGGCGGGGTTGTTACCTGGAAATCATTACGATTAGCCGGAAACGCCATGGACAACGATATTATTGAATATATTAGAGAGGAGTTTAACATATTAGTTGGGGAGCAAGTTTCTGAAAATGTAAAAATAAAAATCGGTTCAGCCACCCCCCTAAAAGAGCCAATAGAAATGGAAGTAAGGGGAAGGGATTTAATAAATGGTCTTCCTAAAGCCGTTACCATTAATGACAATCAAGTCAGAGAAGCAATTAGCCGGACCATAAGCCAAATTATTGAAAACATAAAAATAACTCTAGAAACTACTCCGCCAGAATTAGTATCGGATATTTATGAACACGGTATTTATTTAACCGGAGGCGGCGCCTTACTCAGGGGGCTAGATAAAGAAATCGCCCAGGCAACAAAAATTCCAGTTAGAATTGCTGATGATCCTTTAACCTGTGTAGTTAGGGGCGCGGGCATTTTACTTTCTGATCCAGAGTTGTTAGAAAAGGTGTTATTGCCTGGAAGCGAGGAAATGTGATAAATGTAATGCTAATATGCAAATTAGATGCGAAAGTTGCTAATCGCTAATACTTAATACATTATTCGCAATTCGTGGCATTCTCATGCATTTGCGGATTCGCATCACACAATTTATGTTTAAAAAAGGTACAAGACAAATATTTGTGTTTATAGCAGTGATTGGGCTGCTTATTTTTTTGCATTTTATTAAAATTCTTTCCCCGATTGAAAATATTATTATAAGAATAGTAAATCCGTTAGCCAGCGGGATTTATTCAGTTAGTTCTGATCTGCGCCTTGTCTATAATGAGCAGACAGATAAAAGAGATTTACTGGTTATCATGAAAGAGCTTGAACAAAAAGTAAATCAACTAACTCAAGAAAACGTTCGTTTAAAAATATTAGAGGAAGAAAATGAAAAGTTACGCCAGCATTTAAAGTTTTTAACTCAAAACAAGTTTAATTATGTTCTCGCAAATATCATCTCGCAGAATGCATTTGTGGATTTCAATGAAGGGGGGCAGACTGTTTTAATTGATAAAGGATCTAAAGACGGGTTAAAAGCTGGCTTAGGAGCGGTAAATAGCCAAGGAGTAATAGTAGGAAAAATTATTAAAGTAAAAGATAATTTATCAGAGATATCTTTAACGACTAATAATAATTGTAGATTAGCCGTCGCGATACAAAGCCAAAGTAGCAGCGGAACAAATGAAGTAAGAAAAACAATAGGAATAGCTGAGGGAGAATTAGGACTAACGATTAAAATAAATTTTATTCCCCAAACTGAGAAAATCAATATTGGAGATATTGTAGCTACTTCAGGCTTAGAAAGTTATATTCCGCAAGGTTTAGTTATTGGTAAAATAATATATATTGACAGTGATAGCAATGAAGTTTGGCAAAGCGCTACTATTGAACCATCTGCTGATTTAAAAGATTTAGCAATTGTTTCAATAATTGTCCCTTAAGATATTAGATAAATATATAAGCAAGTTATGTATTCTAAAATTATATTTAATACAATTTTATTAATAGCCCTAGTTATTTTACAGCTCTCTTTTATTGGCGGACTTTCTTTCTGGTTTAATCGCATTAATATAGTCCTAGTTGTTTTGGTATTTATTTTAGTGCTTGGAAATTTGAAATTAGCTTTTTTGTGGTCTATAGGAATCGGATTTTTGCTTGATATTTATTCATTCTTTCTTTTTGGCATTTATTTAATAGCCATTTTTATTACTATTCTAATTGCTAATTATTTATTAAATAATTTTTTCACCAACCGTTCCTTATATTCATTCTTGGCTCTAACTTTTTTTTCCACTCTTTTATATGAATTTATCCTTCATCTTTCAATCTTTTTATCAAATTTTTTTATTTCTAGAGAAACGTTTTTTATTTTTATGGTAAAATTTTGGTTAAATTTAGCTGGCCAAATATTTTTAAATTTATTGTCAGTATTATTATTGTTTTATATGATTAGTTTTATTAGTAAAAGGTTAAAACCTGTTTTTTTAGTAAAACGAGGATTGAATTAATTCAGGACTTACGCGTTTAATTTTTTTACTAAAATTTTTTATCTCTATATTATTTATTTATGTTGCCGTAAAGTAATTAGCCTGCCTGCGGCAGGCAGGTAATTAGTAGTTAGAATGCAAACTTTAGTTATTTCACTAATTATTGATTACAGTTTACTAAAAACGTGAGTTATCAAAACACAAGTAAACCCTGTTAGAAAGGTGGCGCTTCGCAAATCATTTTGTGATAACTGGGTTTGCCTCTAACTTTCACCCCGTCGCTAAGTCTGACGTGGAGCGGGCAATAAAGCATTCTTTTGGTGTGGAGTTACAAACATGGTTTAAATGCGTAAGTTCTATAATTATTAGTTATGAGTAATAAATTATAATGTTAAAAAAACTACTAAAAAGAAAAGGGGAAATAAGCGATCCTTTTGTGATTAAAGAGGGAAGATTTAGGGACGGCCATCTAGAAGATTTTTCCTATCGTAAATCATGGACAGAAGATTCATTTTCTAAAGCCAATGCGCAGGGAGAAATGGTCGGGCGGGCGTTTAATTTTTCTAAAATAAGATTTATTGGCTTGATGATATCATTATCTTTATTTTTTTTAGTGGGCAGAGTAGCCTGGCTGCAAATTATTAAGGGCGACTATTATTATTCTATGGCCGAGGGAAATCGCATTCGGGTTGAGCGCATTGAGGCTAAGAGAGGTGTTATTTACGATCGGGATAAAAAGCCATTAGCAAGAAATGTAGTAAATTTTTTACTTTATTTTATTCCAGCTGATTTACCAAAAGAAAAGCTTGAAAAAGAAAAAATATTAGAGAAAGTAATCCGAATAGTGGAGAGTGTCTCTTACGACGAGATTAAAAAGAAGCTAGATAAGGTTAGTATTGGCTCTTTGGAGTCATATCAGCCTTTGTTTATTACTGATAATATTGAGTATGAAAAGGCAATGCTTCTTTATTTAGAATCTGAAAATATGCCGGGGATAGTATTGTCAGACAAATCTAGGAGAGAATATGAATTATATAGTTTGTCTTTGTCTCATATTTTAGGGTATACAGGAAAGATAAACGATAATGAATTAGAAAAATTTGGTTCTGAATATATACCTATTGACTATATAGGTAAAACCGGAGTTGAGTATTTTTGGGAAAATGAGCTTAAAGGCAAGAGTGGCAAGAAACACATTGAAGTTGATGCTCTTGGCAAAGAGAAAAAAATAATTAGCACAATAGAGCCGGAGGATGGGCATAATTTAGTTCTAGCTCTAGATATTTCTTTACAGAAAAAATTAGAAGAGGTGGTAATTTCGCATCTTGATAAATTAAAGCTTAAAAGAGCTTCAGCTATTATATTAAACCCTAATAATGGGGAGATATTTGCTATGGTTAGTTTGCCTTCATATAATAATAATTCTTTTGCCCGAGGAATAACCAACGAAGAATACCAGATTTTAATTAACCACCCCGATAAGCCTTTATTTAACCGTTCCATTAGCGGAGAATATCCTTCAGGGTCTACGATAAAACCGATTATTTCAGTTTCTGCCTTAGAAGAGGGAATAATAAATGAATGGACTAGTTTTAATAGCGTGGGAGGAATTAGAATAGGCCAGTGGTTTTTTCCAGATTGGAAAGAAGGCGGGCATGGTATAACCGATGTTCGCAAAGCGCTTGCTCAATCAGTTAACACTTTTTTTTACTACATTGGCGGCGGATACGATAACTTTGAGGGATTAGGAGTAGACAGGATAGTCAATTATGAAAAAATGTTTGGGCTAGGATCGCAAACCGGAGTTGATTTAGCCGGGGAAGCCAGTGGATTTTTACCATCTAAAGAGTGGAAAGAAAAAACTAAAGGGGAGCCTTGGTATATAGGAGATACTTACCATCTAGCTATTGGACAAGGAGACATCATAGTTACTCCTTTACAAGTAGCTAATTTTACAGCTGTGTTTGCTAACGGCGGTTCGCTGTACCGTCCGCATTTTGTTAGCCAGGTTTTAACAGGAGATGATAAAATTATTAGAGATGTTGAATCCGAGCCGATAAGAAGTAATTTTATTGATAAAAATAATATTGAAATAGTTAGAGAGGGCATGCGCCGAGCTGTTACTTCCGGGAGCGCTCAGAGCTTGCTATCCGTACCGGTAGCAGTAGCCGGTAAAACCGGAACGGCTCAATGGTCTTCTAAGCATGATCCTCATGCCTGGTTTACTGGCTTTGCCCCTTACGAAAATCCGGAGATAGTAATTACTGTTTTAATTGAAGAAGGCGAGGAAGGGAGCCGGGTCGGAGTACAGGTTGCCAAGGAGGTTTTGGATTGGTACTTTAGTAAAAATACGAATATTAACGAATAAAGACGAATATAACGAATTGGTAAAAAAAAGGTTCAATTAATTTAATATTAGATTTTTTAATTATTAAACCCATAGACACAGTGCTTTTAAAGTATCTTGTGTCTTTTTTTATCTCTACAAATTACAAATTAATTACCTGTCTGCCTTGCTTGCGCAAGCATGTCGGGCAGGCAAATTTACGAATATTAATTTATTAGTTTATATATAGTTATAATTAATATCTTTTATTTACCTTGGAGAGTAGGGCTAATTCTAGCTAAAATTTATAATAAATTAGCACTCTTGACAAGAGAGTGCTAAATTTGATAGAATGGAAATAATACTTTAATTTTAAAAATATTTATTTTAAAATTATATATTAAAGACGAGGCTTGTTGACTTCCTGAAATTAGTTTCCCTCGCATCAAGCGCGCGGTCGCAACAACAACTATGGACAGAAAAGAGCTTATTTTAAATACAATTATTAAAGAGCATATTAAGACTGGCGCACCGGTTGGGTCAGGAGTTTTAGTTGATAAATATAATCTAGATATTTCTCCAGCTACTGTGAGAAATGAAATGGCGGATTTAGAAGAAGAAGGTTATATTAAACAGCCGCATACTTCAGCCGGACGCATACCAACTGAAAAAGCCTATAATTTTTATTTAAACAGTTTAAAAGGCAAAAAGCTTAGCGCTTCAGATTTAGAACTTTTTGAAAAATTACTTTGTGGCCGCGACGAAAAAAATATTAAGCAGACTGCGAGAGAAATGGCCAGGATTTCAGGTAATACGGTTTTTTGGGCAACAGACAAGGACCATTTTTTCTATACTGGACTTTCTAATTTAATTTCACAGCCAGAATTCGCGCAGGTTGATTTAATGCGCCACATATCTTTAATGATGGACCGGGTTGATGAGATTATTGACGATATTTTTGATGATATGGAGTTTGATACGAAAGTTCTCTTAGGATCGGAAAATCCTTTCGGAGATTCTTGTTCTACGGTTTTAGTAAAATATAAACTAGACGGCAAGGAAGGTCTGTTCGGAATTTTGGGGCCGATGAGGATGAATTACGAAAAGAATTTGGGGTTAGTAGATTTTATAAATAAGAAGTTAATAGAAGGGTAATTAGTAAAACTAGTAATTAGTAATAAGTGTATGATAAAAAAAGTAGAATATCCAAGAGTAGTAGTCGGAGCTTTAATCTTTAATGAAAAAGATGAATTGTTTTTAATGAAGACAGTGCAGTGGAAAAATAGATATACTCTGCCTGGAGGAAAGCTTGAGATTGGCGAAGATTTTATAGAAGCGGTTAAAAGAGAAGTTAAGGAAGAGACAAATATGGATATTGAAGATGTTGAATTATTTCATGTTTATAATGGTAAAGATATTGAGAAAGAATATACTTTGGGCGTAAAACATTTTGTGTTTTTTGATTATAAAGCAAAAGTAAAAGGAAGCCCTAAAATAGAATTAAATGAAGAGGGAATTGATTATAAATGGTTAAAAGTAGAAGACTGGTTGAAAAAAGATAAAAAGATTTTTCCTCATAAATATGTTTTTGATAATATAAAAAAGTTAGCCAGAGGAGATAAAGAAGATTATGAACATAAATATAAGTTGGCATTGGCAGATTATCAGAATTTATTAAAGAGGACTGCGCAGGAAAAATCTGAATTTGCTAAATACGCTAACGAAGGATTACTGCATGAAATATTACCGATTTATGATAATTTAAAAACGTCTTTGAAATTTAGTGATGATGAAGCAATTGGAAACGGGTGGGCTGAAGGAGTTAAGTATGTAGTTAAACAGTTTAAAGATACTTTAGAAAAATTGGGAGTGGAAGAAATTAAGACTAAGGGCGAGAAGTTTAATCCGGAAACCATGGATGCCCTTGAAGGAAAAGGAAAGAAAGTGAAAAAGGAAGTAAAAGCGGGATATATGTTGAATGGGAAAGTGATAGTAGCGGCGAAGGTTATTGTTTGGTAAACTTTTTTAGTCATTTCTACCCGAAGGAGAGAAATCTCTTAAAGGTAAAAATTTAACATATAAGGGATTTCTCGCTAACGCTCGAAATGACGAAAAGTGATTGTACGGTTTGCTGGGAAAAAAGGAGGCTGTATAAAATTATTATTAATTTAAAAAATATGGCAAAAAGAGTTGATAGTTTAGAGGTTAGGGTTATAAAACCCAAAAGAAAGAAATTAAAAGAAAATAAGCAATTAGTAAAAGAAAGGCCGGTTATTAAGGATAATGTAGCTAGCCGCAGTACAAAAAAAGAGAAAAGAGGAAACAGCTTAATGGTATTTATTATTATCGTGGCAATTATTGGCGTTGGGTTATTTTTTATGCAGTACGGCAGCAGTAAAAAGAATTCTAATAAAATTGATAAAGTAAAAATAAGCCTAGAAAACGAGTTAATAAATATAAAATCTGAAATAGATAAAATTGAGTCAGAAAAGACAGAGTTAGAATCAGAAAATGAAAATTTATTAGATAATTTAACTAACGCGGAGAAAGAATTTTATAACTTATCGCTTGGGCTTAAATTTAAGTATCCGGCAATCTTTGGGGAAGTTAATTTAAAAGTTAAAGATGTTGACTCCGGCAAAGCGTTCATTGGGGAATTTTCAAATAATGATAAATTAACTTTTGGCGGCATTAGTAAAGAATTTAACAAAAGTGAGCCAGGAAATTTTTTGGAGACGCAGGGATATAGAAAAAGGCAAGAAAAGTATTATTTTAAATACACTGGAGAAGAGCCGGAACTTTATGAAATTACCCCGATAAAGATACTTGAATTAGAAAATAATATAATTTTAATAGTTAATAAGGATAGTTTTGCTCTAGAAGAAGAAACTGAAAGTCCAACCTTAACTCTAGAGAAAGACAGTTTAGGCGCATTAATTAATTTAAGCAATGAAAATTTTAAAGGATTAGCTTTCTTAAATAAAGACGTTGAAAATTTTCCTTTAGAAGATTTTGAAGAAATGTTAAGTACTATTGTAGTTGAGTAAAATTATTATACAAACAGATAATAGAATACAGATGACATGGATTAAATAGATAAGAACGGATTTAATCTGTATAAATCAGTTTGATCCGTTAAATACGTGTTCTATAAAGTAATAAACAATAAAATAATTAATTTGTCATTACCGTATTTTGTCATTCAATCAAGTTGGGAACGACAAAAAAGGGGGAGATGCAAAAATAATAAAAAATGATTACTAGTAGTATTAGAGAAAATATTTTTAAGATAATTATGGCTGTTATGTTAGGAGTGGCAAAAAGCATTGGTATGACTAATTTTCAAATTAATAATTTAGTAGAGAAAAAAATAGAATCAAATAAGTAATTTTTTAATTAACATTTGTTAATTAGATGTGTTAATAAACATATAGTTTATAATTAAAATAATTAATTTGTCATTGCGTTTACTCCTGGATTCCGGCTCGCGGGTCGGAATGACAATGAAACGTTGATGACAGTGATAATAAAACATATGGGTAAGATTTTAGGTATTGACCTAGGAACAACAAATTCAGCCATGGCTATCATAGAAGGCGGTAAGCCAAAAATTTTAGAAAATGCCGAGGGGAACAGGACTACTCCTTCGGTTGTTGCCATTTCCAAAAATGGCGAACGATTAGTGGGCCAGACGGCTAAACGACAGGCGGTTACTAATCCGGAAAATACAGTTTATGCGGTTAAGCGGTTGATTGGCCGCAAGTTTAATGATGCGGAAGTACAGCAAGATATAAAGAACTCGCCCTTTAGAATAGTGCAGGGCAATGGCAGTGTTAAAGTAACTATGAACGGAAAAGATCACAGCCCGGAAGAGATTTCGGCCATGATTTTAGGAAAATTAAAAGCTGATGCCGAGGCTAAGCTAGGAGAAAAAATTACCGAGGCTGTTATTACTGTGCCGGCTTACTTTGATGATTCGCAAAGGCAGGCTACTAAAGACGCGGGGAAAATCGCTGGCTTAGAAGTGAAGCGGATTATTAACGAGCCTACGGCAGCGGCTTTAGCTTATGGTTTTGAAAAAAAGAAAGGCGAGCAAATAGCGGTTTATGATTTGGGCGGCGGAACTTTTGATATCTCAATATTAGATGTAAGTGAAGACACGGTTGAAGTTAAATCCACTAACGGCGATACTCATTTAGGCGGTGAAGATTTTGACCAGATTATAATTAGCTGGATTATAGATGAGTTTAAAAAAGACCAGGGGATTGATTTGTCAAAAGATACCTTGGCCTTACAAAGAATAAAAGAAGCGGCGGAAAAGGCGAAAATTGAACTTTCTTCTACTCCGGAAACTGAAATCAATCAACCGTTTATTACTACTGATGCCGGCGGGCCTAAACATTTAGTTATGAAAATGACACGCGCTAAATTAGAAGAGCTAGTAGGAGAATTAGTAGAAAAAACTATTGAACCATGCAAGGCGGCCTTAAAAGACGCTGGGCTGGAGACAAAAGACATTGAAGAAGTAATTATGGTCGGAGGAATGACTAGGATGCCTTTAGTGCAGGCTAAAGTAAAAGAATTTTTTAATAAAGAACCGCACTTAGGAGTTAATCCGGACGAAGTAGTGGCCTTAGGCGCGGCTGTGCAGGCCGGAGTTTTACAGGGCGATGTTAAAGATGTTTTACTTTTAGACGTAACTCCGTTAACATTAGGAATAGAAACTTTGGGCGGTGTGTCCACCCCACTTATTGATCGCAACACTACAGTGCCAACGTCTAAGTCGCAGATTTTTTCAACCGCGGCTGAAGGCCAGACCAGTGTAGAAATCCATGTCTTGCAAGGCGAAAGGCCAATGGCGACTGGCAATAAGACTTTAGGCAGGTTTATTTTAGATGGCATTCCTTCAGCACCTCGAGGCGTACCGCAGATTGAAGTAAGTTTTGATATTGACGCTAACGGTATACTTAACGTTAAAGCAACTGATAAAGCAACCAGCAAAGAGCAAAATATTACTATAACCGCTTCTTCTAGTTTAAGTAAAGATGAGGTAGAAAAGATGAAAAAAGACGCGGAAGCTCATGCAGAAGAAGATAAAAAGAAAAAAGAACAGATTGAAATAAAAAACCAGGCTGATGCAGTAGCCTTTACTACTGAAAAATTACTCAAAGAGTCTGGCGACAAAATGAAAGAAGAAGATAAAAAAGAGTTAGAAGTAAAGATGGAAGAACTTAAAAAAGTTAAAGATACTGATCAAATAGATGAGATAAAGAAAAAAATGGAAGAGATGAATCAGGTAGCGCAGAGAATTGGGGCAGCGATGTATGAAAAGCAAGCGCAGGCTAGTGCTCAGGGAGCAACAGGGCAAGAGGGTACTTCAGCTGGAGGTGAGCAAGCAAGTGAGCAGAAAGGCGAAGATCAGGCTGAAGAAAATAAAACTGAAGGAGAAAAAAAGGATAAGGGCGAGCCCGTTGAAGGGGAAGTTGTGGATGATGAAGGCAAGAAGTAAGAAGTATGGAGTATGAAGTAAGAAGTAAGTAAATGTTTTTATAGGTTATCTCTCTGGTAATAGAGAGGTAACCAATTAAGTACATTTTTAAAATTTATCAAAAATAATATTTAGAAGGAGTTGCTATGGAAAGCTTTATAGCGAGAATGGCCCTAGTAATTGTTTGCTTTATTATTTATAAATCTTACTATACTGTATGTTTATTGGCATTAGATATTATCTATTTAATTTGCCCTAACATAACGGTAAAGATTATAGCAACGCTATTATTCAAAATTTTATTTTAAAAAAAAGGGGGGGGTTATGCAAAAAGTAGTTTTAACAAGAGAAAAATTTCTAGATGAAATTAATGGGATTCAAGGAATGCATGGCTGGACCAAGGAATTTCTTCAGGGGGTAGTGAATGCGCATGTAACAGGAACACAATTAAAACCAATTCAGTATTCTCAATTTGAACTGTTAAAGAAAATACAGGAAGTAGTTTTAGGAAGAAAGCCTTTCAGGATTGTAAATGACTCTGAAGGTTTTAGGTTAGTTGAGATTTAATGGAGTTATACAATGAATGGTAAAATTACTTGTTATACTGAAGAATGGGAAAAATTTCTAGAAGGAATGGGCTGTATTGATAGAGTAAAAAAAGTGTATAATATTGATTTTCGAACTGAGACTGAGGGTAGAAAAACAATAATTCATTTAAAGTGCTCAGATAATGAATGGCAGGATTTAATGGCCATAATCGGCGGGGCAAAAAAATGGGAACCAGAAAATCAAGTTTAGAGAAAGGAGGGGCAAGCGGGGGTTTTATTTTTTAAACCCCCTCACTAATATATTAATAATTTAAATATTTATAAAATAGAATAAAAAATATGACAGATGAAAAACAACCTAATCAAGGCGGACAACCTGCCCAGAGCGGGCCGGTGAGACCACAAGAAATAAAAGTGGCTGATAATATTCCTGGCGCGGAGTATGCTAATGCCATGCAGGTTAATCACAACAAAGACGAGATACAAATGATGTTTTTAAGCATTATGGGTATTTCAGGGCGCGTGGTAGGAAAAGTTATGACCAGCCCAGGACATTATAAAAGAATGATTGCGGCTATGACAGATAATTTAAAGAAGTATGAGGAGAGATTTGGAGAAGTAAAAGAAGCGGAAGGACCAGAGAGTAAGGAAATAGGGTTTAAAGGGTAAGATTACAAATAAAATACAAATTTACAAATAATATATTAAACGCACTATAAATAATTTGTGCATTTGTATTTTATTTGTAATTTGTAATATTATGTCAAAAGATTACTATAATACACTTGGCGTTAATAAAAATGCTAGCCAAGATGAAATAAAAAAAGCTTTTAGGAAAAAAGCGCACGTTTATCATCCTGATAAAAAAGGCGGTGATGAAGCTAAATTCAAAGAATTAAATGAGGCTTACCAGGTTTTAGGCGACTCTAAAAAGCGAGCGCAATACGACCAGTTCGGCTCTGCTTTTGAGCATGCTCAAGGCAGGGGCGGATTTTCAGGTTTTGACGGCTTTCGCGATTTTTCCGGTTTTACCAATGGATTTTCTCAAGGAGATCAAGGCGGAGGATTTAGAGTTGATATGGATGATCTGGGGGATATTTTTAGCAGCGTCGGAGACATCTTTGGTTTTGGCGGTGGCAAAAGAAGAGCAAGACAAGGAAATGATATTCAGGCTATACTTACCATTGAGTTTAGCGAGGCGGTTTTTGGCGTTGAAAAAGAAATAAGCTTAAGAAAGAAAGTGGTTTGTGATAAATGCAGGGGCAACTTAGCTGAACCAGGGACTAAAATAGAAACCTGCAAAGAATGTGGAGGTTCGGGGCGTACTACTAAAGTACAGAGAACTATCTTGGGCAATATGCAAGTTCAGATAGTTTGTGAAAGATGCCAGGGGGAAGGCAAGACTTATGTTAAAAAATGCGCAAAATGCTCCGGCTCAGGCATAATTCAAGAGCTAGCTACCATAAAAGTAAAAATTCCGGCTGGGATTGATAGTGGTGAAGCAATACGTTTGGCCAGTCAGGGAGAAGCTGGCGAGAAAGGCGCTTCTGCCGGAGATCTTTATTTAAAAGTAAGAGTTAATCCTGATAAACGTTTTGAACGAGAGGGTTATAATATAAGATCACAAAAAGAAATTAGTTTTACACAAGCTGCCTTAGGTGATAAAATAGACATAGAAACAGTATATGGACAGATAAAATTAAAAATTCCTCAAGGTACACAGTCAGGCACAATTTTTAAGTTGAGAGACAAGGGGATAACGCAACTGCAAGGGCGAGGCAAGGGCGATCATTTAGTGGAAGTAACAATTAAAACACCTAAAGGATTAAGTAGGAAGCAGAAAAAGGTTTTAGAGGAATTAGGGATTTAGGAGTTTAGATTTAAGAATTTAGATTTTAGATTTAAGAATTATGATATATGTTTAAAGAAAAAAAATCTAGTTTAAGTTTATTAGATCAAATTTTTGAAAGCAGGGAGAGAATGGAAGACAAAATCAAGGAAGTTTTAGAATATTGTGAAGAAAATAATGATGCGCCAAAGGTTGGCTCAGATAGTTTTATTAGAATGATAATTGCCTCTCATTATGTAAAGACTTTATCCCAGCAGGACTTCATGATTTGTAAAAAAGAAATTATGAAAATAGCGAAAGATATTGAAGAAGGTTGGATTGATAATGTGAAAAGGAGTGCTGTTAAATGGCAGCAGGAAGAAACTGATAGGGCAGGCGGTATAGATCCGGCTAATTTATAAAGAAATAACCATGCATTATAAAGATGCAAGTCTAGGGAAATATGAAAATTAATTTAATAAAAAAAGGATTAATAGTAATATTTATTTTATTGGTTGGAATTGGTGCCGGAATTCAGGTTGATGATTTTTTTACAAAGAGCATAAAATCTATTACAGCCGATGATCTGCAATTAGATGATCAAGAAGCAACGATTAGGGCTATTAAGGAAGTTATGCCGGCAGTAGTAAGTATTATAATTTACGATGAAGAAGAAAATGTAACAATTGATTTAAGAACCGGCCAAAGGACGGTTAGTAAAGAAAAAGCACAAAAAGGATCAGGCACTGGTTTTTTAATTTCTTCAGACGGCTTAATTTTAACTAATAAGCATGTAGTTAACGCCGCTAATGGAGGAACCGCTTCCTATAGAATTATTTTAAATAATGGCAAGCAGTATTACTCCCAGCTAATCGGCAAAGATCCGATTAATGATTTAGCAGTTTTAAAAATATTTGATAAAGACTTGCCATACGTAGAATTAGGCAATAGCGATCAGCTGCAAATCGGGGCCACTGTTATTGCTATTGGCAATGCTTTAGGCCGTTATCAAAATAGCGTTACTAAAGGTATTGTTAGCGGCTTAGGGCGAAGCTTAGTTGCTTCTGACCAAGCCGGCAATGCCGAGGCCTTAGATAATGTAATTCAAACTGATGCTGAAATTAACTTAGGTAATTCAGGCGGCCCTTTAATAGATTTGCATGGCAAGGTAATTGGCATTAATGTAGCTATTGATCAGTCCGGCTCTTCAATCGGTTTTGCTATTTCAGTAAATGACGCCCGACCTGTAGTAAATAGTGTTCGAGAAAGCGGTTTAATCATAAGACCAAGAGTAGGAGTGCGTTACGTTATGCTAACCCCGGAAATGGCCATAGACAAAAATCTGTCTAGAGACAGCGGGGCATTAATTATAGAAGGAGATGACGGCAGTCCAGCAATTACGCCTAATTCGCCGGCAGAGGAAGCTGGCTTAGTAGCCGGAGATGTTGTTTTTGAAATTAACGCTATTAAAATAGAAGGTAAAAATACTCTATTGTCTGTTGTGCAAAAATATAAGCCAGGCGATCGAATCGGCTTAAAGTTGCAGAGAGGAGAAAAAGTTATGATTAAAGTTTTGACTTTAGGGAAATTTGAATAGCCTACGAATTACGAATCTTTTACGAATTTACAAATTGAATTTATATAAAAAAAAACCGCACCACTAATCGGAAGGTCGGTTGGTTTTTTGGCTGGATATGTTATCGCAGAGGCTTAAAGTGGGGATTGTATAATTGTATATTAGTATATTAGTGATTAATTATAATTGTTTTAAATATTTTATCAAATTTACAGGACATGATTCTACGCTTGACATTTGATTAGTCGTTTTGATATTATAATAAACATGATAGAAATAAATAATTTAACTAAAAAATTCGGTTCAAACATTGCTTTAGATAATATAACCTTCTCTGTAAAACAAGGGGAGGTTTTGGGTTTTTTAGGGCCGAATGGAGCAGGCAAGACTACCACCATGAAGATTATCACAAGTTATTGGCTATCTACTAGTGGAGAAGTTAAAATTGACGGCATGGATGTTACTAAAGAGTCTCTTAAGACTAGAGAAAAAATTGGATATTTACCGGAAAATGTGCCTTTATATGACGACATGTTAGTTTACGAGTATTTAAAATTTATTGCTGAAATTAGAGGTTTAGATAAGGATCAAACTAAAAAAAGAATAAAAGAGGTAGCTGTAATTTGCGGTTTAAAAGGCATGATGAGAAGACCAATTGACGAGCTTTCTAAGGGATTTCGCCAGAGAGTAGGTTTAGCGCAAGCCATAATGCATAACCCTGATGTTTTAATATTAGACGAGCCGACTACCGGTCTTGATCCTAATCAAATAGTAGAAATTCGGGATTTAATAAAGAAAATTGGTAAAGAAAAAACAGTGATTTTTTCTACGCATATTTTAGGAGAAGTGAGCGCTACCTGCGATCGAGTAATTATTATTAATAAAGGAAGAATTGTTGGGGAAGGAAGTCCTGATGACTTAATGAAAAAGGCTGGAGCAAAAGAAATAATTTACGTAAAAATTAAGGGTCCGAAAGCTCAAGTCTTAGAAAAGTTAAAGGAAATGGAAAATGTAAGGAAGACAGACATTAAAGATAAAGAGTCAGACGAGGTTTATGGATATGAAATAGAGCCCAAAGAAGGTGTTGATTTGCGAGAATATTTATCTTTGACCGTAATGAATAATGGTTGGAGCATCTTGGAGTTTAATAAAAAATCTGTTTCATTAGAAGACGTATTCAGGGAATTGACGAAATAGTGCTTTATTAACTATTATTAATTCCTAATTCACCTAACTCCTAATTACTAATAAAAGATTAAATGTCCAATATTAAGTGTCTAATAAAAATTAAATATCCTCGGTTAATTATTAATTATTTTGAATTACGAAACTAATCAAAACTCTCATAATGGTGTAAAATAGTAGTAAGTCTGTATTTTGACTTTTACCACTAAATTATACCATTATGAAAACTCAGATTAAGATATATGAAGATCTAAAAATGGTGGTT
>JBDRJA010000124.1:0-6975 GCA_043815345.1 Patescibacteria group bacterium
TCTTCCGTGTAAAGTTTCACGAAATTTACGAAGTTTTTTGGTAAGCAATCTCCGACTTTCCTTCTTAGAGAGCTGCTCATCAATATTTAGCTCAGGGTTGGGTAAAAGACTTTCGAAAGATTCACCAGTCTCAACCAGGGGGGTGCTAAGGGAAACTTCCATGGCCCCTAGACGCTGGGTCATCTCCACAATATCTTTCTCTTTGGCATGGAGACGCTCAGCCAAAAGCCATGGGCTAGGATCAAAACCTTGGGCAATAAGCTTCTCTCTCTCCCTAGCTAGGTTAAAAAAAAGCGTCCTTTGGGCTTGAGTAGTTCCGATTCTAATTAGTTTCCAGTTGTCTATGGTGAATTTTAACATGTAGGCTTTGATCCAGAATGAAGCATAGTATGAGAATTTCGTTCTTTTACAAGGATTAAATTTCCTGGCTGCATGCAAGAGTCCCAGATTTCCCTCCTGGATCAGATCTAAAAGATTCTGGGTCCAATAACGGTGAAAATCCATGGCCATCTTAACCACTAGCCGCAAATTAGAAACTACCAACCGGTGATAGGCTTTATCGTCATTATCTTGAGCTTTATTTCCTAATTCAATCTCTTCTTCCCTAGAAAGTAATTTATATCTCTGTATGCTGTTTAAATAAATTTGTAAAGGATCAAGGGTTTTCATGGACAATCACCTCCTTCCTCTAAAGAAAAAATAATATGGTTATAAATGAACTTTTATTTTTCAATTTTTTATAATATTTTTTTTATTTTTTTCCAGGTCATTTCGTGTATTGTTTGTCTAGATAATATATTATTATCTTTTACACATTTAAGCAAAGTTATATTATTAAATTTTTTAGCAATTTCTTGATATACAATTTCAGCTTGCTTAAGATGGTTAATATCCTTTTCGTGCAAATCTCTTTTGGCTCCATTAATATATTTGCGAAAACCTTTTTTGTCAACTAATTTTTGCGAAATACTCGCCGGCACATGTAAAATAATGTTTAAATCAGGCTTAGGGATTTTAAAAATATTATATTCTAAATCAAGCACCCAGTTAAAAAAAGAAAAGCGTTCTTTTAAATCTTTGATTTTCCCCCCTTGATGAGCCATATTTGAAGCAGAATATCTATCAGCAATAACGATTTTACCCTCACCCAACCATTTTTTTATTTTAAAACTGGCGTCATATCTATCTACCGCGTAAAAAACCGAAGCTCTATAAGGGCCAACATCATTGGAAGTTCCATATTTACCATTTAAATATTCCTCAACCAAGCCAGCTGATTTTTTTCCGTATTGGGGAAAGTCAATGGTGGCGACTTTGTGGCCCAGTTTTTTAAGCTTATTAGCAAGCAGTTTTGTTTGCGTAGCTTTACC
Organism: Patescibacteria group bacterium; assembly: GCA_043815345.1. GTDB lineage: Bacteria > Patescibacteriota > Patescibacteriia > Patescibacteriales > CAYMCJ01 > JBDRJA01. The sequence continues at coordinate 1,371 of JBDRJA010000124.1, forward strand.
AGAACCGTCTGAACCCTCAAGGGCGATGAATTTACCTTTATTTAGCATATTTTAACTGTCATTGCGAGCGTAAGCGAAGCAATCTTTTTAAAATCACCTAATTGCCAATACAGAGATTGCTTCGCCTGCGGCTCGCAATGACAATAAGTGCGTTAGTTTACGATTATTTAAATATTTTCATAATTTCTTTAGTAACTACTCGAATTGGGGGCAAGCCGTTTATTTTTTTAAATATCCCTCTTTTTTTATAATGCTTAAATAATGGTTCAGTATTCTCATGATAAATTTTTAGTCTTTGTTTTATAGCTTCTTCTTTGTCATCATCTCTAATAACTAATTTTTCTCCACATTTATTACATATTCCTTTTACTTTAGGAGGATTAAACTTAAGATGATAAATATCACCGCATTTCGGACAGCTTCTTCTACCCCCGATCCTTTTTATAGCCTCTTTATCACTAATCCAGATTTCTAAAACTAAAGTAAGGTTATTAATCTTATCCAAATTCTTTAGCTGGTTTAAATTTCTAGGATAACCTTCTAAAATATAACCTTTTTCACAATCTTTTTTAGCTAATCGTTTTTCTACTATCGCTCCGCTCATTTTGTCTGGGATTAAATTGCCTTGATTAATAATACTGGCAATTTTTTTGCTTAAATCGTTTTTAGCTTTAATATTATCTCTGATGATTTCACCTACAGAAATGTGGGGTATTTTAAATTTTTGGCATAAAATATCAGCCTGGGTGCCCTTACCCGATCCTTGGGCGCCAAAAATAACAATATTATTTTTCATAGTCTTATTTATTATTTAAATATAATTTTAGCTTTTCAAACAATTCATTTATCTTCTTAACCTGTATTTGTTTGATAATTGCTGGGTTGCCTAGGGCCATACGGCTTACTTTTTCTCCTTTAAACCACCAAATAATAATAGCCACATTATTAATTCGAGCTAACTCTAATTCGGCCCCAACTCCTAATGACGGTTTGCCGACATAAGCAATAACTAAGTCTGAATTAGCGATCCTGCCCTGATTGATTTTCCAGACATCCTCCGGCAAAACTTTAGGATGTTTTATTGGATCAGTGCGCCATAAATGAGGAACATAAATTTCGCTACTTAATGATTTACAAAAGCTAGCTAATTTTTCATAAAGGTTTTTGTCTTCTTCTTTAACATTAGTTAAAGCGCCGGCAATATAAATTTTATTAATTTTTGCTTTCATTTTGTTAACTCTAAAAATGTATATTTCAAATTGTCAGTTTCATGCGTTTCTTCTTTAATTATATTTTTGAACTCAAAATAATCCGGGAAATATATATCTGCCTCTGGCGCATCGTCTACTAGCGTTAAATAAAGTTTATCGGTCAGCGGTAAAAATTGCTTATAAATTGAACCGCCGCCAATAATAAATATTTCTTTTTTTCTGCTATGCCCCTTAGCTTTTTCAACAGCTTCTATAATTGAGTGGGCAACAATACATCCGGTGGCCTGGTAGTCTTTTTCTTTAGCAATAACTATATTTATTCTATTAGGCAATGGCTTGCCGATAGATTCATAGGTTTTTGAGCCCATTATTACGATATGGCCAGTAGTTATTTTTTTAAATCTTTTCATGTCTTCTGGGATATCCCAAAGAAGCTGGTTTTTAAAACCAATTTCTCGGTTTTTACCCAAGGCTACAATTATATTAATCATATTAATATCCTCCAACATTAGCAATCTCCCCCTTAAGTGGAGGATGTGATTGATAGTTTTCTAAGGTAAAATCATCAAATTTAAAGTCGTCAATATTTTTAATATCAGGATTTATTTTAAGGGTAGGGAAGGGGAAAGGTTCTCTTTTAATCTGCTCATTTAACTGATCAAAATGGTTTGAATAAACATGAACATCACCGAAAGTATGCACAAATTCTCCAGGTTCAAAGCCAGTGACTTGCGCTACCATCAATAAGAGCAGGGAATAGCTAGCAATATTGAAAGGAACTCCTAAAAATAAGTCTGCGCTTCTCTGATAAAGCCCTAAATTTATTTTATTATCCATAACCTGGAATTGAAAAGTAGTGTGGCAAAAAGGAGGAACCTCGTTGCGATTTTCAGGAGAAGCCATAGCGTAAATATAATCCGGATTCCAACCGGAAACTACGTATGACTTGCGGTAAGGCTTATCTTTAATATTTTTTATTACCCAACCTAGCTGATCAATTTCGCGGCCGTCTCTTGCCGGCCATTTTCGCCACATTTTGCCGTAGCAATAAATTAAATCACCCCATTTTTCAACCCAAGGATCATCTTCGGGTAATTCTTTTAATTTAGCGATAAACTCAACTTGTGGCATATCCTTTACTGGTTCGTTTTCTAAACAATGTTTATGATATCTTTTCCATGCCCAATCATCCCAGATATGAACATTATTATCAACTAAATATTTTATATTAGACGATCCGGATAAAAACCAGAGTAGCTCAATTAAAATGCCCCTAAAAAAAGTTTTTTTAGTAGTAAGCAAAGGAAAATCGTCTTTCATATTCCATCGGTGTTGCCTGCCGAAAACAGATAAAATATAAGGCGGTTCTTGGTTTTTTTTCTTATATTCCTCAAAGACTTCAGGAGTAAAAAACTTCTGCTTTTTAGCTCCATTTTTCATTATGTCTTTTATTAGGTCTAGATATTGTTGTTCGGGATGATTATTGAGCATATGATTTAACATCATTTTTTGTTAGTTAGCTAATATTATTTTACTGGTGGCGAGTTATAGGTTAATTAGTTATTTATTTTTTTTATTGTTTAAGATATTTCTCGGCTTGTTTTAATAATTCTTTTACATCATTATCTTTCAGAGATTCTGAGACATTATTCCATAATTCCAGATTTGTCTTTGCCCAATTAAGATATTTCCTTTTAGCAATTTCAGTGTAAAAATAAATTCCTTTATTAAACAGTTTATTTTGCTCAGAAATAATCTTCTTTGCCAGATTTTTTATATCCACTTTATTTTGCTTGATATAATTACTGGCAAATAAAATTGGTGTAAGAGGTAGAGATTTAAACAAAGTGTCGGCATCGCTTAGCGCTTTCCCTTCAACAGAAATATTTTGATTCCTAGTGGCTGTATGAGCTTCCGCTATTATTTTTTCAATTCTAGTTATGTCAGCATTTAAATAACCATTTTCAATAAGAATATTTTTACGATATTCTTTGCCTTCCTCTGGTTCAGAATTCACTTTAACTATATAATTCAAATCGTGAGTAAGAGCGGCAGATTCAACTAAAAACAGATCTGCATTTATAGACTTAGCAAAAAAAATTGCTTTATTTCTGACAAAAATTATATGGTGCCAACCATGAAAAGGCAGTATTTTATTATACTTAGTGTAAAGTTTTTTTAAGGTATTTTTTAGTTTTTTTGTTTTATTATAATTGGACATATCATATTTGTACTTCTTTCCCGTCCGTAGCTACCCTTCCGCCTTGCCATTGACCGCGGTATTGATTTCCTTCGCCAAGAACCTCGTGAAAAGTAATATGGACTATGCGGGCGCCAAAAGAGACTTTTATATTTGATTTACCTAAATTGCAAATTCCAAAAGTTAGTTCACCCTGATACCCGGGTTGAACTACGCCGTTAAATAAAGCTAAGCCAGAGCGGAAGAGAGTGGTTCTGGGAAAAATAATGCCGGAAAGCGTGGTGGGCAGATTTACTTTTTCCATGGTTTTAATTAAATAATATTTGCCTGGCTCAAAGATAAATGAATTTTCTTTTTCCTCTTTTCCTTCTTCATTTTTTGCTACCAGTTTTATATTTGGCGTATCTCTTTCCTCAACGCCTAAAAAGCCGTCTCCTTCAAGTTCGTAAACTTCACCTAAGCGTAAATCAAAGCCAGCTCCTTCCGGACTGTTTTTTTCCCTATCACAAAGGTTTTCTACTAAATTTTGGCCCTTGATTAACTCGTGTAATTTTTTAATGCCTATAATCATATACTATTAAGATTACAAATTAATACAAATATACAAATACTAAGCATAAATTAATTAAAACAATTTGTGAATTTGTACCTATTTGTAATTTGTAATCTTTTTAGATTTGTAGTGACTAGTTATGAATCAATAAAAAAATTTAATTAATATTACAATATATTTTACCGTCATACTTTCTTATTTTAATGCCTTTTTTTTCTGCTAATTCTTGGGCTTCATTTTCTTCTTCTTTTTCCTCTCCGCCAGTTTTTATTCTTTCATATTTTTCAAAATAAACAATTTCTTTAATACCGGCATTATTTAAAGATTTTAAGCAGTCATAGCAGGGAAAATAGACTGTGTATAAAGTCGCGCCTCTAAGTCTAGTTGGGTCTTGGGCGTTTATAATGCCGTTAATCTCGGCATGAGCTCCGCGGCAGCGCTTTAACTCCTTAGTTTGCGGGTCGCCGTCAACCTTTGCGCAGCCAACTTCAATGCAGTGATAATCGCCTTCTGTTGGGCCGTTATAACCCATGGAGATTACGCGTTTATGTTTATCTACATATATTGCTCCGCATTCATAGTATCGGCAGGCAGCGCGCTTGGCGGATAGTATTGACATGTTCATAAAAAATTCGTCCCAAGAAAGCCGGGAAGTTTTCGGGTCTTTAAGTTTGCTCATAGAAAAATATTAATAGTTAGAAGTGTTTATTAATTTTATCAAATTACATTGATAAGGGCAAATTCGTGAAATATGAATGAAAAGAAAAATAAGTAAAATAAGAGAAAATGTATATTCATTTTGTTCTTATTTTACTTATTTTTTTTTAATATTAATGGTTTATCTTGGACATAATTTAAGTCTAATTTTAAAGCAGTGTAAGCTTTATGAAGTTCAAGACCTAAGTAACCGCTGTGAATTGTAAGGGAAACAGCTAAGTCTTCATCAATTCTTTTTAATAATATAAGCACAGCTTCTTGATTGTCAATCTTTTGCGCGTATTTTTTTAAAAAGTTACCTTCTGCATCGTAATGCTTAACAATTATTTCATTATTATCTTTATTAATTTCAATTTTAAAATGCCCCCTAGGGTCGTTTTCAAATTTAGGTTTTAAGTTTTGACTAGAAATTTTTAAAGTCTGCTCCCAATTAAAGTCATAGATATGCGCGCTCGCTGACATTATAGTTAAAACCCCCATCGGTAGATCTGTTTTATCGCAAATTTGTTTTTGTAAAGTTCGTAGTCCATAAGCATTTAATGGCCAGCCGCCGAACATATCGTGTGACCGGACATAAGCGTTTAAATTTAGCTTACCTTTATTAAATAGTGCTTGGATTAAAACGATGCAGGGCCGGTGCTCGGCCGTATGATCAATATTCGGGTCAAATAAAACGCCGACACATTCGCGGGCGTTTTTATCTTTTTTTAGTTTTTTTATAATTTCTTCAACCTGATTTACTTGAAAATGTCCCTGTAACCTGTAACCATAAGTATAGTGCAGACCGTTAATTTTCTCACCCTTAATAATTTGTGGTATGTATTCTTTTATCTTTTGCTGGGTAATATTTAGGTAATCAGGAATAAAAAAATTTTCCGGGTCTTCATCATTAATAACAGCGGTTAAATTACATACTTCTTTTAT
>JBDRJA010000125.1:0-11886 GCA_043815345.1 Patescibacteria group bacterium
ATTTAACCACCATTTTTAGATCTTCATATATCTTAATCTGAGTTTTCATAATGGTATAATTTAGTGGTAAAAGTCAAAATACAGACTTACTACTATTTTACACCATTATGAGAGTTTTGATTAGTTTCGTAATTCAAAATATATTAATTATTATTTTTATCAAGACATTTACTAAATCCATAATCTCTATAAGGACAAGAATTTCCTTCTTTACCACAATCACATAATTCTGAATCATCAGTGGTTAATCCGTACATGGTAAATCTTATAATTTCATTAAAAGGCACTTTAGTGGCCTCGGTTTTGCTTAAAGCGTCTGAACCGTTTAAAAATGAATTTAATGATCGATGATAAAACCAATAAGAAATTAACTGGCTTTTTCCTTCGAAACTTAATTTTTTAGTATCAATCGGTTTATCGTACTCACGCAGCTCTAATTCTCTTTTTCTAATTGCGGCGACAATCTCCCTTAAGTCTATATTATGATTTTTATTTGTTAAAATCATTACATGCCCGGTTGAGCGTTTTTGCATTACAACTGATAAATTTTTTACTGTAATACCGTAATTGGCAACTTGCAGATTGTCTGACTCGATAATGCCGATTTTTAATTTTCTCCTGTATCGTTTAGTTCTTAGAATTTTACACTTTTCTTCAAACTCTTTTTTAACATTAATATGCCATTCAATCTGGCCGTTTTGTAAATAATTTATCACTTGTAAAGCAAACGTTACTACTTGGTCGGAGGGAATATTCTGTTTATACATTACTTTTAGCAAATAAGCTAAATCGCCGAAGCGATTATGTAGACCTTCTAAATCATCTTCCCTAACATAACTTAAAAGGGCGCTTAGTTCTGGTTTTTCCAAAATACCTAAATAACTAGCTGCTAAGGAAGTTGAAGTTTCTCCCTGGGCTTCTTCTTTATTGTGATGATCAAATAGGCCTCCTCCAATATCTATTGTTAGCACTCCTTCATTTTTAAATACTTCAATTTCTTCTAAGCTTGGGTCATTGCTATGCTCCCAATAATTTATTTTAGCAGACTCAACTCCAGGAAATTTTTCCTGGCCATATTTCCATAGCAAATATATAGCTGCTATTGGGTCTAAATGAGGTTTATTTGGAATTAAAATCTTATTAATCTGCATAAAAATAATTTTAAATAATTATATTAATATAGCATTTTTTTATATTTTTGTCAACCAAAATTTTATTATATTTATTATTTTTATTTAATATTAGTTATTTTTTTATTAAAAAACACTAATTTTTTAGTGTCTAGCAAAAAATAACTGTAAAAAAATAAAAAAAAATTATTAATTTAAAACCTGCTCATAAACTTCTCTAGTTTTACTGGCGCACTCCCACCAACTATACTTTTTGACTTGATTTTTACCTTTTTCTATTAAATTTTCTTGCAAATCTTTGTCATTAATAACTAATTCAATTTTTTCAAGCATTTCCTCTTTATTTTCCGGGTTAAAATAAATAGCTGCTTCGCCTAAAATTTCCGGCATACTGGATTTATTAGAGCTAATTACCGGACAGCCTTTAGCCATAGCTTCTAAAGCCGGCAGGCCAAAGCCTTCGTAAAAAGAAGGAAAAATATAGGCTAGAGCATTTTTATATAAAACTTCTAATTGAGCGTCAGGTACGTAACCTGGGAAAATTATCGGAGTCTCTTTTTTATTTTCCTGCCATAATTCCAGATCTCGGGAATAATTTTTAATTTTTTTATAAAAATATTCTTCTTTGCCGACTAAAGCTAATTGTAAATTAGGCTGATATTTATGGAGTTTACTAAATACATCTAACAAGTTCTCTAAATTTTTATGAGGATAAGCATTGCCAATATAAAGTAGAAAAGGCTTGTTTATATTATAACTTAAAAGCGTTTTTTCATCATCTAATTTTGTGGTAAATAAAGTATCTCGGTTTTTGGCCAGATTAGCTACCCCTTCATAAGTTACTACTATTTTCTCTGGTTTTATTTTAAAATGCTTAACTATATCATTTTTAGTATATTTTGAAACTGCAATTACTTCCCGGGCTCGCTTTACCGCTAGCCAAATAACGATTTTATACATTAAATTTTTAATTTTATAAAGCAAAGGGCTTAGGGTAGTAGCGCGCAAAGTTGGATATTTAGTTAAAATTAAATCATGGACAGTAACTATAAATTTCGTGGGGCAAAATAAAGGCACATTAAAATGAGGAAAATGCATTAAGTCTAAATTATTTTTCCATATATAATAAGGCATTAATACTTGCTCAGCTAAAGTATACCAGCGAACGTTAACCATGATCTTTTTAACTTTTTCACTCTCCAACTTAAATTCCTCAAAATTATCTTTATTAAAAAAAATTACATATTCATTAAAATTATCAATCTTAATAATATTATCAACAATTTCTTGAGTATACCTTCCTAGGCCCTTGCCAACCGGTCCATAAAACCGGGCATCAATACCAATTCTTTTTGGTTTATTATCCTTCATATTAATTATTATTTACTTCTTAGTTGCTTGTACAAGCAACTAAGAAGTTGAACTATTACTCTAATAAATATTTCTTAACCTCATCCTTTCGTTGCCCGCTTTCATTAATAATTATATTAGCATAATCTCTATATTCTGCCATTTCCTTAAAACCATTTAAAATTATATTTTTATTACATAGTGTACCATTTCTCAATCCTAAATAATCTTGACAACTGCTCCATGGCCATTCTTCGGCTTTGCATATTTTGTGAATCTCCGGATTGCCGTTTATATAGCCTGATAGACAATGTAGATACTCGTCTGTTTTGACATGGATTGCGTTGTAGGTTCCCTGAAACAAAGAACCTGAACGTTTATACCTATAATTAAAATAATGAGTATAGCCCATACTTAACTTATGGAGAAATTTTGATATTCCATTATCAGTTAGCTGTTTTAATAATAAATGAATATGATTTGGTATAAGGCTATAGCAAATAATGTCAACTAATTTTTTGGGGTTAGCCTCTAAGTGGCTTTTAGAGCCACTTAGAGGCTCTCTTGATTTTGTTTGTATATATAAGCTTCCCACTGGTTCAGGACGATTAAACTCTCTCATACTCCTAATAAACCGAATATAATCCTTATCATCCGTAAAAATATCCCGCTTATCAACACCACGATTGTAAATATGATAGTATTCGCCTAACTGGAATTGAGTTTTTCGCATATTAATATTATACCACACATAACTTTTATTCAACTTCATTTTTCTGCTACAATATTAATATGAAACAAAAAATTATCTTAATGCTAAAAATCTTAATAATTTTAAGCATAGCCTTGCTAATTATTCTTATTTTTTGCCATAAAAGCGAATTAACTTCGCTTGATTTAGGCCGACATATAAAAAACGGACAAATGGTCTGGCAGGATAAAAATGTGCTTTATAATAATCTTTACTCATTTACTGAGCCTGATTTCTCCTTTGTTAATCATCACTGGTTTTCAGGCGTTATTTTTTATTGGCTTTATTTATTGGGAGGATTTAATATTTTAACCGTATTTAGTGTAATTATTACTTTATTAACTGTGAGCCTATCCTTTTATCATGCACATAAAAAATCCAATTTTTTAATAGTCAGCATTCTAATTTTGCCTGCTATATTACTCTTAAGCCAGAGGACTGATATTAGGCCGGAAATTTTTAGCTACTTCTTTCTTGTTTTAACTTTTTATTTAATAGATAAATTCAGAAAAAATCATAATTATAATAATTTAATTTGGCTAATCCCTATTTTCCTGGTCTGGGTAAATTTACATATTTACTTTTTTCTAGGGTTATTTTTAATAACTTTATTATTGTTTGAACAAATTATTAAATATTTAATTAAAAAAGGCACTCTTGCTAGTCTTAAAAAATTATTATATATAACCATAGCTAGTTTTTTGATTAGCCTTGTTAACCCACACTTTTTAAAAGGGTTAATATATCCTTTTAACATTTTAAAAAAATACGGATATGAGATCGTTGAGAATAAATCCCCTCTTTATCTAGAAAATTTAATGATTAATTATAATATTACTATTTTTAAAGTAATGGTCTCAGTTCTAATAATCAGTTATCTAATTAAATTTATTTTCATCTTTGAAAAGTACAAAAGCTTACCGGGCTTTTTTTCTAATATTAATATTTTTTATCTTGGCATAACTGTCTTTTTTACTTTTAGCGCTTTTTTTGCTATACGAAATTTACCATTATTTGCTTTAATGACTCTGCCTATTATAGCCAGTAATTTTTATAGTATAAAATTAGTTAAAAAAATAAAATTTAATTCTTCTTTTAAATTAGTAGGCATAGCAATTATTTCAATAATATATATTAGTATTAATTGGTGGCTCATTTTAGATCTAAAAAGTGAAGGGAAATATTTAATAAATAGTTTTGGCCTAGGTTTAACTCGTGGCACTGAAAGCTCTTTCAACTTTTATACAAATAAGAATTTGTCTGGTCCAATTTTTAATAATTATGATTTAGGCAGCGCTCTTTCTTTTTGGCTCTACCCAGAAGAAAAAATTTTTGTTGACAACCGCCCCGAAGCTTATAGCGTTGAATTTTTTCAAACTATTTATAAACCAATGCAGCAGGACGATGAAAAATGGAATGAATTTAGTGAAAAATACAATATTAATCTAATTTATTTTTCTCATACTGACGGCACCCCCTGGGCAAAAAATTTTATATCTAAAAGGCTTAATGATGAAAACTGGCCCTTAATTTATTTTGATTACTATGTTGTTATAGCGATTAAAAATAATGAAAAAAATCAACTATTAATTAAGCAATATGGATTTGATGAAAAAAAATTTATTGCCAGATTTGAGGAACTAAAAAATCTAGCTATTGATTCTAGTATTACCGGAGTAAACCGAACTTTAATTAATTTGGCAGATTTAGCTATAGCATATGGCAAAAAAGATAAAGCTAATGAAATTTATGATTATATTATAGCTAAACAGCCTAATAATGGACAAGTTTTAGCCCTAAAAGGATATTTTTACTCAAGCAGCCAAAAAAGAAGTGAAATTATCAAATCATTTATTTATTTTAATAAAGCTATTGATAATGGCTATAAACTACCGGCAATTTATAACCAAATGGGGCTAAATTACTGCGCGCTGGAAGATTACAAAGAAGCGAAAAAAATGTGGCAGAAAGCCATAAAAATTGAAGGTAATAATGGCCATGCAAAATATTATTTAAACCAAGCTGAGGAGATTGGTATCTAAAAATAAATAAGATGGCACTAACGCGCCATCTTATTTATTGTATTATATTTTTAATATTAATCACAACTCTTAAATCTATTTAATTTTCTCAGCCATCTCCAGCAATTCTTCATCACTAAAAAAATCTATAATAATCTGCCCACCCTTGCGGCTTCGTTTTATTTCAACCCTTGTATTAAAAAATTCCCTAAAAGCAAATTCTTTATCTTTATCCTGATAATTTATTTTAATTTTTGACTGCTTAGTGCCGCCCATTCGCCTTGCCTCAAAGCCAGTATCCGCAACCGTTAATTTATTACGCATTATTTTTTTAAATAAAGCCATTTGCTTGTCTTCGCTATCAAGGCCGATTAAATATTTAGCATGTCCTTCAGTAATCCTATCTTCAATTAAAGCTAACTGTATTTCCTGGGGTAGATTAAGCAGGCGCAAAGTGTTAGCTACTGAAGATCTTGATTTCCCTACCCGTTTAGCCATTTCTTCTTGATTTAAATTAAATTCATTAATTAATTTCTGATAAGCCATGGCGGTTTCAACTGGATTTAAATCTTTTCTCTGCAAATTTTCAATTAATGATACTTCTAGTTTTTCCTGCTCTTTTACGTCACGAAGAATTGCCGGCACTTCTTTTAACCCTAAGCTTTTTGAAGCCCGCAACCTTCGTTCGCCGGCAATTAATTCATACTGGCCGTTTTTTTGGCTAACTATTAATGGTTGAATAATACCATGTTGTTGAATTGACCCAATTAATTCTTCCATATTAATTTCAGAAAAATTCTTTCTTGGCTGCATTGGATTTACATTAATTTTTTCCGGATTTATTTTTAGCACCCTATCTTTATCGTCTTTTGAATTAACATTAAAGACAATCTCGCTCGAATCACTATTTTTTATTTTATTATTTTTTTGTGGAATAAGGGAACCTAACCCACGTCCTAATCCATTTGACATATGTTTATAATTTCTAATTTCTAATTCATCTAATATCTAATAAAACTATTAATTCAAAATGTCTAATTTCTAATTTAAACATTTAACATTTTACCTGCTCGACTTGCTCGCGCAAGCGAGGCGACCGGATTAGAAATTAGGAAAATTAGAAATTTATTAATGTTTATAAAATCAATTTAATTATATTCTATATATTAATCTCCAAGCTAACCACCTCTTTTGCTAATCGCTCATACGCTTTTCCTCCTTTAGACCCTGGATCATAATGCAGGATTGAACGGCCAAAACTAGGGGCTTCTGCTAATTTTACGCTTCGAGGAATAATACTTCTAAAAACTCTATTTGGAAAATACTGATATAATTCATTCATGACCGAACCGGACAACCGATTACGTTTATCAAACATGGTTATAATCGCCCCCATTATACCTAATTCAGGCTTTAAATTAGCCTGCACAAGGCCAATCGTTTCTAATAGTTGTCCTAAGCCTTCTAGGGCATAGTACTCACTCTGAATTGGAATTAAAACCTCGTCAGCCGCCACTAAACTATTAACTGTTAATAATCCGAGTGAAGGCGGGCCGTCAATAATAACATAATCATACTCGTCTTTTATGCTTTCAATTATTTTTAAAAGCCTATATTCTCTATTCTCAATATTAACTAATTCAATGCCTGCGCCGGCTAAAGATAAAGTAGCTGGAGCGATTCTAAGTCCATCCTGTAAAGTATGTTTAACTACTTCATGGAGTTGATTATGCCCAATTATTGCTTCATATATGCCCTTATCTAAATTCCTATGGTCAATGCCCAGTCCGGAAGTTGCGTTAGCCTGCGGGTCAATATCAACCAGTAAAACCTGCTTTCCTAAATAAGCTAAATAAGCGCCAAGATTAACAGCCGTAGTGGTCTTCCCTACCCCGCCTTTTTGATTAACAATGGAAATTATTTTGGACATAGATTTTCTCTACTAATTCCGCTAGCTACAATTCGTGGCTATTGATTCATTCTATGTAAAATTAGTTAAATTAGTTATTAGTAAAATAAGTAAAATTTATTAGTAACAATTCTTATTTTTAGAACTATTTGAATATTTTTTCATTTGGGTTATGGTATTATTTATTAAGCCATTTATTTTCGCTTCTACGACATTCACTTGTTTAATAAATTTCTGTAATATTTCATGACTTAGATAACCAACATCATAACTTATATATAAGTCGCTTCTTACTTCATTTAGGCAACCTTTGGCTATTCCGTAAAACCTCAAATTTTCTTTAAAATAATATCTCCCAAAACCTTCGCCAATATTTGATGCTGTACCCCGACTACTTTCTCGCAGATGTTTTTTCAGATTATACTCTTCGGATTTTGGATAATTTACTGTTATTATATAAACTCCTTTACATAATTTCCTTGCTTCTTGCCAAGCCTCCAAATCTTCTAATTTTTTAATGGTCATAAATTACTAATTACTAGTTTTACTTATTACCAATATATCATTATTATACCCCAATCCATCGCTTTTGACAATTTAACTTTATTTTACTATACTAAAAACAACTAAAAATCAGCCCCGGTGGCGGAACTGGTAGACGCGCACGACTCAAAATCGTGTGGATTATATCCATGAGAGTTCGATTCTCTCCCGGGGCACTGTCCTTGCTTTTTTCCTAAAAATAGCATAATATAATAATAACATTAACATAAACAAGGGGGGCCAAATTTCTATCAAATTTAAGGAGGTTTGGCTTTTTTAGTACATTAAACAATTTAAAGAAAGAGGAGGTAAGAAATGGCATTAAAAAAAGATAAAATGTTAAAAGTTACCTGGCACAGCAATAGTGATATTAGAATTGAGGAACTACAAATTCCTCAACCTAACGACGGTGAAATGTTAGTTGAGGTTATATCTTGTGGCCTTTGCGGAAGCGATCTGCTTGAATGGTATAGATTACCAAGAGCTCCTTTTACGCCAGGGCATGAAGTTACAGGAGAGATAGTTGAAGTTGGTAAGAAAGTTACAAATTTCAGTCAAGGACAAAAAGTTGTCATTGTTCCTAAAATTCCTTGTAGAGAATGCCATTATTGCCAAAAAGGCGCCTTTTCCTCATGCTCTGCAATTTCTGAAAGATTACCGGGCGCTTTTGCCAAGTACATTGTAATTCCGGAAAGTATAGTAATCAGAGGAGTTTACCCGCTCCCTGATAATATGACTTCTGATCAGGGTACTTTTACCGAACCATTAGCATGCGCGATTCAAGCGCAAAAAAGAGCTAAAGTAGCCACCGGACAATCAATCATGGTCTTCGGTTGCGGAACCGCCGGCTTACTTCATATAAAGCTGGCAAAATTTAATAACTGTGCAATAACAGCTGTTGATATTAATCCCGACAGACTTAACTTTGCTGAAAAAATTGGAGCTGATGTAACTTTAAACCCTAATACCCATAAAGTCCCTAAAATGGTAGAGAGGCAAGCAGATGTAGTAATTATATGTACTTCTGCTCTACCGGCTATAGAGGACGCTTGGAAATGCGTTGATAAGGGCGGCTATGTTGTTTTTTTCGCCGTGCCTGAAATAGATAGTCTGACAATACCTATCCAAACACTATGGCTTAATAACATTGACCTTGTGTTTTCGTACTATTGCGGACCTCTTGAAATTTCAGAAGCTTTAGTATTATTGAACACTGGAAAAATAGAAGTTGATGATTTAATCTCCCACAGGCTACCATTGAGTGACATTGATAAAGCGTATCAATTAGCAATAGATGCTAAAGATTCATTTAAAGTCATAATTGAACCATAACAATAATATTAACCTAAACCAGGAAGGAGAAAAAGGATGGCAAAAAATATTGAAAGGGCGATTATTAGTGTTACAGACAAAACAGGGGTGGTAGAATTCGCTAAAGCACTTTCCGAATTTGGCGTACATATTTTATCAACCGGAGGCACGGCAAAAGAATTAAGGGAAGGCGGGGTTCAAGTCACAGAGATTTCAGAGCACACCGGCTTTCCGGAAATGCTGGACGGCCGTGTGAAGACACTGCATCCTAAAGTGCACGGCGGTATTCTTGGAATACGGGATAATCCGGAACATGTGAGGGTGATGGCAGCGCACGGGATTGAAAAGATTGATCTTGTCGTGGTCAACCTCTATCAATTTGAAAAAACCGTGGAAAAGGAAGGGGTAATCTTGGAAGATGCCATTGAGAACATTGACATTGGCGGACCGGCCATGCTTCGTTCGGCAGCCAAGAATTTTCGGGATGTCACCGCGATTACGGATCCTACTGATTATGACAAGGTCATTGAAGAGATGAGAGCACTTGGAGGAGAAACCTCTCTCAAGACAAGGTTTTATCTGTCCAAAAAGGTCTTTGCCTTAACCCACGCCTATGACGGGGCTATCAGCCGGTATCTGGGTCCGATTGAACTGGAATAACCAATTAACCTAAAAAGGAGGTAAACTACAATGACAGATGACTTAAAGAAAATGTATAGGACGGTTATGGATGATAATTTTCCACCGCAGATTAAAATCACGATTGGTACGCAAGTTCTTATTTACAAAAAGCGGACCTGGAAGATTACGGATGAAAAATCCGGCGATCTAATCGAGAAAGGGCTTCGGTACGGGGAAAATCCGGGTCAAGAGGCCGCGCTCTATGAGCTGTTCAACGGGAACCTCGTCCTGGGGGATTGTCATTTTATTAAGCCCGGCAATGGCCTAGTCTCGGCAATTACCGAAGATGACATGATCCAGAGCGGGAAGCATCCGGGAAAAACCAACCTGACCGACATTGACAACGCCCTTAACATATTGAAGTGGCTCACAAATGGACCGGCTGCAGTGATAGTAAAGCACAACAATCCATGCGGTGTAGCCTATGGTTCCAGTGTCTCCGATGCCTATCATCGGGCCAACCAGGCTGACCTGATTGCAGCTTTTGGCGGATGTCTTGTCCTTAACCAACCGGTTGACATGGCAACAGCGGAACTAATATCCAAGGATTATCTTGAAGTTGTGGCCGCGCCTGGCTTTGAGGAAGGAACGATTCAAATTCTGGCAAAAAGTGCAAATCTCCGGATTATTCGCATAGCCCGCATTGACATGCTTCATCAATACCTGGATACCCGGTTTATGGATTTTAAAAGCCTGTTTGACGGAGGCCTTATCGTTCAGCAATCTCCTATCAACCGAATCAGGAGTAAAGATGACTTCTCCATTGCAGCAACGGAAAATCAGGGGCAGACCTATACCATTAAGAGACATCCGAATGATGAAGAATATGCGGATATGCTCTTTGGCTGGCAGGTGGAACAGGGCATCACGTCCAATTCTGTTATTTACGTCAAAAACGGTGTGACCGTGGGAATAGGAACCGGAGAACAGGATAGAGTGGGCGTGGCCGAAATCGCTATTTTTAAAGCCTGGACAAAATATGCTGATGCCTTGTGCATGAAGGAACACGGAATATCCTACAAAGATATGGAGCTCGAAATTGAAAAGGGCAAGAAAGATCAGATAATATTAGACGAGATTGACGATAAAACCGATGATGCCAAGGGAGGGCTTATCGACGCTACTATGGTCTCTGACGCCTTTTTCCCGAAAAGGGACGGGATAGACGTGGCTATTAAGGAAGGGATCAGAGCGATTGTGCAACCGGGAGGCTCAATAAGAGACTGGGAGGTTGTCATGGCATGCAATGAAGCCGACCCCCAGGTGACCATGGTGTTTACCGGGCAGCGGGCCTTTAAGCATTAAACAATAAACAGCACTTAGTGCTAAAAACAATTTTCTAGGACTTTTGTGTTAAACACGCATAAGTCCTTTTTTATTGTTATTGCCTTCGGCAAGCCGCAACTGCGAATGCGGCACATGCGAATGATATTACCTGTGGCAAACCGCAGCCTTCTCTTCATTGTC
Organism: Patescibacteria group bacterium; assembly: GCA_043815345.1. Taxonomy (GTDB): domain Bacteria; phylum Patescibacteriota; class Patescibacteriia; order Patescibacteriales; family CAYMCJ01; genus JBDRJA01. The sequence continues at coordinate 11,164 of JBDRJA010000125.1, forward strand.
ATCCTAGAGCGCAGCGACCCGCCCGACCGCTGGCATCGTCAGGCGGGCGCGGTAGGATTTCGTGGATTATGAGATATTGTTTTACAACCTTATTTCTTAACCCACGAGATTCTATCGATCGCTCATTCCTCGCTCCCTCTAGAATGACAAAGAAATGCCCTTGCATTTCTTCTATAATTAGTTTATTATGACAAAGCGGCTAAACCCAGCCCCTTGAAAGTTTTGCCATTTCTGGTGTATAACCCTTACATAATTTTTTATCTAGTTACAAAGTTTAACGCTCGATGGCCAAGGAGCTGGGTGAAAATAGTCGTATTTTAATGCCCTTTTTAATGAGATATATTATCTCTCAACATATATAAAAATCTTTGAATTTTATTCTGATCATTTGATCAGGGAAAGGAGAATGAAAAATGGGAAACGTAGTAGTAGTTGGTACCCAGTTTGGTGACGAAGGAAAAGGCAAGGTTGTAGACCTTTTATCGTCCGGGGCAGACCTGATAGTTAGGTTCCAGGGCGGCAACAATGCCGGTCACACCCTTGTCGTAAATGGTGAAGAAACTATCTGCCATCTCATCCCTTCAGTCTTGTCTCATGCAAGATGAGCCTGAACAAGCCCTGTATTTCTCATGCAAGATGAGCCTGAACAGAATTAAATTTGGCAATTACTGTTAATTTAGCTAAAATATGGTACATGAGTTAGAATAGTTATCTATGATGATA
>JBDRJA010000126.1:0-6683 GCA_043815345.1 Patescibacteria group bacterium
TTTATCTCTGGTAAAGACATAGTTATGTTCATATCCATGTGATTTTGATGTTTAGTTTAATTAAATAACTAAACACCTTATCACATCAGGTAGGACATTTCTATATAACGCTAGTAGGACATTATCATAAAATTTTCACATGTTTGGGCGCTTAAAAACATTAATTTTAAGCTAATAATAAAGCGCCTAACTAATATTATTACACTTAATCGGGACTGTCGCCTAATACTTATAATTTTAGGCAACTTAATGATTCATCGAATCAATCACTATCAAAAAATCCAATACTTTCGCTAATATAAAACAAAAACAAGAGCCGAAGCTCCCGTAATTGTACTGTGGGCCGGGTAGGACTTGAACCTACGTAGGCGTAAGCCAGCAGATTTACAGTCTGCCCCAGTTGACCGCTTTGGTACCGACCCTTAATCAATTATAAAATCAGTAATAACACCATAAATTAACGCGATAGCTGAAAGGATAAAAATAGCTATATAATTCCATTTTGCTTTAGTAGATTTTAAAGACTTTAATACATAAGTTAAAACATCACGATCATCTTCGGATAATTGCTTACCTTCATTTATTTTCTCAAGTATTTTTTTCTCTGTAATTAATTTTCCTCTATAATTTTGAACTCTAAAGCGATGGGCAAAATACCAAGCAAACCCAATTGTGCCGATATACCAGGATATTTTTACTGCATTAGACGATATATTATTTAAAATAATAATTATCCTATAAGCTATAGTAGCAATAATCCCCAACCAAAATAACCACAATCTATAATATTTACTACTTGTACTATAATTACTCATAAATTAAATATAAATTTCAGCTTCTCGGTTGCGTTCTCGCCATAATTTCCCGCTCAAAATAATGAGCCGTCGCAGGGACTTGAACCCTGGACCCCCACCTTACCATGGTGGTGCTCTACCACTGAGCTACAACGGCAAAATATATATAATTTTTTGAGCTCATGACCTGTTTATGGATTAAACAGGTCGCTTTTTCATTACTTTTAAATAATATCAGCGAAAAAATAGACTTTTTTTATAACCTTTTTAAACCGTGGAAACGCTCTACTAGCTGAACTATCTCGGTCCTCCTTAATGTATAATTTCGTAAGGTAGGCAATTTAAGTACTACTATTCTTCAAGTTGTCATATCTACCAAAGCTTTTTTAACATCCATGGCTTTAGTTGATAGATGCAGAAAAAATAGAAGCTATATCGGCAAATCTATTAGTTTAGAATAAAATAACTAATAACTTATAACTAATAACTTGATAAAAGCTAAATGTGTAATGTTAATAGTTACATGTTACTAGTTATTAATATATTCTTATTATAGTTCCTTTATCTGCTTTTTAAATTCCTTTAATTTCTGGTTGTCGGGATTTACTTCTTTTAACTTCTCAAAAGCGTCTAAAGCTAAAACTTTGTCTTTATTAATTATACTTATTTCTATCATCGTGTCAAGATAACGAGGATTATTAGGCTCAATCTCAATGGCCTCTTTTAAATTTACTAAAGCTTCATCATAATCTTCTGTTGTTTGATTAACTAGAGAAAGATTAAAATAAATTTCTGAAATTTTACTTTTATCCTCCTCATTTTCCATAAGCTTCAAAATATGATTAAAAGTCTCTTTGGCCTCTTGATAATTCTTATCCTCAAAATAAAGATGCCCAAGGGTAGTAAAAGCATCAATGTTCTTGCTGTCTAGCCCAATAATCTCTATTAATCTTTTTTCTGCCTCTTCTCTCATTTCTTTCTTGCATAATTCATCTGCTTCGACAAACAACTCCTTTATCTTTTTTTCTTTATCATCAATCGGCAGAATGGTTTCAACTTTATAGCTATCTTTTAAATCTTGCAGTTTGTTATTAGACCACTTTAAAAAAATACTGGTTTTATCACTTGTAAACTTATAGGCCTTAATTAGCCTAGAACTCCATTTAGTAATATTTCTCTTGAAGCGATCGCTGATAATCTTCTCCTTAACCCTTGTTTCCCTCACTTCTTGGATGCTATTAACGTCTAGATTAGCTAAAACAGAAAATTTTCTAGCTACAATAACAATAATAATACTTAAGCTTAATAATATTAAAATAACGGGGATAATATTATACATATAATCTCTAATTATCACGAATATAACGAATTCGAAATATTCGCTTTAATTCGCTAAAATTCGCGAACTAGGTTTCGATTTCTCTTATCTTGACCTTTCCGGCACTTCCAAACAATTTCATTTTATTTACAACTACTTTTTCAACGGCCGATATTGTTGGCCCAAGCAATACTCTTGGGTCAGTTTCTTTATTATTTCTTAAACAATTTTTAATTAAAGTGCGGCAAAAAGCAAATTTAATGTCACTACCAATATTTATAATATTGACCCCTTCTTTAATCGCTTTCTTTATTTTTCTATTATCTACTCCTGAACCTCCATGTAAAACAAAAGGCTTTTTAGTCTGTTTTTTTATTTTCTTTAGGAGGGGGAACTTAATGTCTTCATTTTTATAAACTCCATGGGCTGTGCCAACGGCAGCAGAAATTGTATCAACTCCAGTTTCTTTTACAAACCTAACTACTTCTTCTAGATTTGCAATTGGTATATTCTTTATAGTCTTTAACCCTTTATTGCCATGGCCGCCGATTATAGTGCCAACTTCTCCTTGTACCCAAACTCCTTTTGAATGGCCAACGCTTACCACATACTTAGTTAAGCTAATATTTTCATCTATGGGAAGTTCGGAAGCATCAATATGGACCGAAGTAAACCCTGACTTAATGCATTCAAATACTACGTCAAAACTTTTGCCATGATCTAAATGCAGGGCAATAGGCACTTCAGCGGCGATATTTTTAGCTACGGTAGAGACAATGTGTGTAACTGGCTTAAGCCCCATATACTTTATTGCTCCTTCAGATACTTGTATTATTGCCGGGGATTTTGCTTTAACTGCGGCCCTGGCTACGCCTAAAATAGATTCTAAATTATGGACATTAAAAGCGCCGATCGCATAACCGCCTTTTTGCGCTTCTTTTACAATATTTTTAATATGAACCAACATAATTAATGTAATTTATATAATTGAAAATTTGTAATTTTGTTATAAATGCAATTAATTCTGATTAAACTTTTTCCAAAATTACCCCCGGCCACGCTCCGCTTATCGAGGAAGGAAATTACTAATTTCCAATTACTTTAATATCGCCTTGGCTATTTTATAAAACATATTAACATCTAAACTAGCCCCGCCAACTAATAGGCCGTCAATTCCTTCTAAATTAGAAAATTGCCCTACATTTTTATTATTAATACTTCCTCCATATATAACCCTGAAATTATTATTTACGGCCTTTAGGCCGAACATTTTATTTAAGGTTAATTTAATAATTTTATGAGCGTATTCGGCCTCGGCAGGCTCGATAGCATTGCCTGATCCGATCGCCCAAATCGGCTCATAGGCTATAATAATTTGCTGTTTGCTAGTAAAATCAATGCCCCCTAAAGATAATTGCATCTGATCGTCCAAGACAAAATCGCGCCGATCGGTTTTTCTTTCTTCCCAATTTTCACCTATGCAAATAATTGGAGTTAAACTGCCAACATCCAATACAGCTTTTATTTCTTTATGAATCATGCTGTAATTCTCTAATAGGTATTTTCTCCTCTCGGAATGGCCGATAATTACATATTTGGTTCCTGCTTCTACAAGCATAGAAGGAGAAATTTCTCCCGTATAAGCGCCCGATTCTTCCCAAAAAACATTCTGCGCACCGACTTTAATATTTGTTTTAGCTAACATCTTGCTAATTTCATCTAAAACAATAAATGGCGGGCAAACTACGACCTCTCCTTTGCTAAAATTTTTAAATTTTTCTTTAAATTTTTTTGCTAATTTTAAACTTTCCGCTAAGGATAAATTCATTTTCCAGTTAGCAATTATTATTTTTTGCTTCATATAACTTGCTTTATTTATGTAATTAAAGAATATATCAATCTTATATTTATATTTCAGTCTATTATTATAATTATACCACTCAACTAAATTTAAAACAAAAATCCTCAAACATCTTAATAATCCCATTGATAACTCTCATGCACCCATTCAACCAAATTTCTAGTCTCATTAAAGCGTTGTTCACTGCTTTCACTGCCTAATATTACTGATAAAATACTTAAACCATCTTTATTAATGAATTCTCCTACAAAACAATAGCCCGCCGCCTCCGTATAACCTGTTTTCCCACCGATTATTTTTAAACCATTTTGAGGAAAATTTTCTAATAAATTATCAGTAGTATAAACTACCTTGTTTTTGCCTGATTGTGTTGTAAATTCATATTCTTTTGTTAAGGTTGCCTGCCGAATGTCCTTAAAGGACAATGCTTTTCTCGCTAAGTGAGAAATCTCCTCTGCGGTTGATACATTATTATTATTTAATCCTACAGGATCGCTAAAAGTTGTTTTAGTTAATCCTAATTCTTTCGCTTTATTATTCATTTTATCAACAAATTCTTGTTCGCTGATACCGGTAGAATTAATTAAAGCGATAGTCGCTGTATTTGCCGAACCGACTAAGCTTAAATAAAATAAATCTTTCACTGCTACTTTTTCGCCTAAATATAAATAAATCTTGCCTCCATTTCTCCTATCTTCTCTTTTTATTTCATATATTGTCTCCCAGCCCGGATTATATTCAAGCCAAACTAAAGCAGTCATTAGTTTAGTAATACTGGCAATCGGCATTACCTTATCAATATTTTTTTTAAAAAGTACCTGCCCGCTATCATAGTCAACTACTATTCCGCTTCTGGCCGTAATTTCATATTCAATGGCTTCAGGTATTCTTTTAGGCCCAGAAAACTCTTCTTCTTCAGGAGCTTCATTGTTTAAATAAATATCAGATATTTTTGACAAGGATTTATTTTTTACATTTTCCATCACTTTAATAATTGTTTCGCTAATCTCTTTCGGGGTGTTAATTAAATTATCATTCTTTTCTTTTGCGCCTAAAACTGCCCCCTTATTTTTCTCTACGGGCATAGATTGTTCAACAATACTAACTTCTGATTCTAAAAAATTAGAAAAAACGCCTGGAATTATTCCAGAATCTAAAACTAACATTGAAATTATTAAACTTGTAATCGCAGATATTAACATAATATAGCTTTACTTTTCTGCCTTGCCTGCCTTGTCGGCAGATAGGTAACTTTCAACTATTTCTTATATTTCTTAATTAAATAATTCCTGTTTTTCCAAAATAACTTTGCTTGGTCATTAATTTCTTTCTCACACTCTACAAATGGTTTGTCCAAGGTAGATTTAAAAAAACTTGCTACACGACCCCAATAAAGTGGTTTCAGTGCTTCAACTAATCCTCCTCCCATTTCTGTACTGTCGTAGGCATAATAAATATCGTAGACGATCTTATACCAAAGCTCCTTATTAATCTCAATCTTTTCTTGAACATACATTTTTTTTAATTTTTGAAAAACGCTGGGACTTAAGGCTTGCTTTAAAATATCTTCGTTGGCGTGAAAGTTAAAAATAGATGTAGCCTTAATGCCCTTGTAATCTAAGCCAAGTGTTTGTGGTTTCTCTAATTCTTTCTTGCCATAACGGGGTAAATTTTCGATTGACGTAATTTTTGTCCATTTATCCTTACTAGTCTGAATGTTTTTAAATAAAGTGGTAACCACCTGTGAAAACATTGGGCCAAGCTTAGGTGCGCTTGGTTTGTGTATTTTTGCTCCTAAGCCAACCTGCGCGATTTTTAAACCACCTAAAACAGCGTTCATAGTCATGAATATATCAATGCCGTATTGCTTGGTTGTCTTATGCCATTTTTGTTTAAGGCAACGTTGAGCTAACTCAGGAGAAAATGAAAAATCACCGCCAATTGGTTGCCTTATATTTTGCCCAAACAAACCGTAAATCAAAGGATAGCAAATATTATTTGTAATCGTGCCGTCATACTCACAACGCGCGTAAATTGGTGTTGTATAATCATTCCCTTCAAGTATTGATTCACAAAACCATTTGATCCATTCAGGGGTAATGCTCAGTAAATCAGCGTCAACCACGACCACGGCTTTTGCTTTTAACATTATTATTTGATTAAAAAGATTAAAAAAGTTATTACCTTTTCCTTTGATTTCTCCTGGCGTTGAAATATAAATTTTTGGAGTCTTGGTTTTCGTACCCAAAAATTCTTTTTTAGTACCATCAGAAGAATTATTGTCAACGTTAATTATTACTGCTTTTTTGTCTTTAAAATATTTAGTTAAGCCAATATCGGCCTGTTTTACTACAAAAGATATGTTATCGGCCTCATTTAATGAAGGTATGCCAACTACTAAATCAGCTTTTTTGATCTTCCTCCTATTTGCTACAATATTTTTCATACCTCCATTACGTTTACTATTTGCCATAAAAAAAGTGAAAATAGTTAAAAATTGTAAAAGGCTAAGAAAAAAAATTACTAGTTTAACTAATTTAATTTATTACTATTTGTTAATAATATTATTAATAATTACTTTGAATTACGAAACGAAGTTTCGTAAACATAATCGCGAAGCGATTAAGAATATCTAATGAATAAGTCTAGGCGATGCAAAATCAACTTGGATTGTCCAAATTTGTTCATTAGCATGGGTGATTGTAATATT
>JBDRJA010000127.1:0-17878 GCA_043815345.1 Patescibacteria group bacterium
TTTATCTCTGGTAAAGACATAGTTATGTTCATATCCATGTGATTTTGATGTTTAGTTTAATTAAATAACTAAACACCTTATCACATCAGGTAGGACATTTCTATATAACGCTAGTAGGACATTATCATAAAATTTTCACAATAAAAAAGGCAACCTTAAAGCCGTTTTAGCATCCTCCAATATTTTTTCTACTGTAGCTAGTATTTTTGTTGTTATTTTCCCTTTATTCTTTTTCTAATTATTACCCTATTTTTTTAAAATTTATCGATTAGATGGTTATTGCCCGGCTTAAGAAGAAGCTCGATATCCAATTAAAAATCAGATAAATTAAAACAAAAAAGGACCTTAAAAAGGCCCTTTTTTATGTACAATATAATTTTTCTAGATCTAGGAAAAAACAGGGATAATTATCTTACTTTTTCATTTTTTTCTTTATGGCTTTTAATCCAATCGCCCCGGCCAGTATGGCGGCTGCGCCCACTACTCCGGCTACAACTTTTTTCTTAGTTTTTTCGTCTGCGCTTTCGTACTTGTCTTTAGCCTGCGTAATTAGCTTTTTTACCTCATCAATTCCTTTTTTAATATTATCTTTAGTTATTCCAGAACAACAAATGTTAGTTTTTTTCGTATTTTTTATTGGCATAGTTTTTTTGTTAAATTAAAAATATTATTAATTATTTTATAGTCTTTAGATTTCTATCTTTCGGCTATATCTAGGCTTCTCTGTTTAAGGTAAATGATAATGATATTTTTAGATTGCCTTTCTTACCTCTTCCAAATATATTTTACTAATCGCCAACCATATTTAGCTATCAGTAAGAGAATAAATAAATAAATAAGATATTGTAGAATTATAAACAGAACTGAAATTAAATTAATGGTTATTCCTTGGATAGCTTTATTTATATCAAGTACAAACTCTTTAATGGCTTGCTTCCAGGAATCTTTTAAATTCTCCCCATCTATGTATTTACTTTCATAAATGTAAACATAAAAATAAGTATAATCCAGGCGATCCAGTTGCTCAGCCTTGGACCTAGCTAGGCGCTCTAATTGGGCGCTTATATTTATTCTTTCCTGGGTTAGGCGCTCGATAATCTTAATTTTACTATCAATAATTTTCGCTAAGGTTTCCGCGTCCCGGGTCCTAGTAGCTAAATCAGAAATTTCATTATAAGATTTAATAGCGCTTTCTAAAGTATCATCAATGGACTCTTTTTTCTTTTCCAATATTTCTATTTCACTGGTAAAATCTTCAATCAAGCGCTTAATAGTATAAGTATTTTCGGTTAATTCTTTAGGGTCTAATTCATTAATTACCCCTAATATTTCATCCACCATCTCCTTTTTTACCTTAAAAGTATAATTACATCCTTTATCATACTCGCTAGAATTTTCAAAAACAACATAATCTTTCGCCTTTAGGCCGGCTACTGCCTGACAGGTATTTTCTAAATTACGGGTTTCAATGGTAGCATCATATTCTTTAACTTCATACTCTTCGGCATCATCTCCGGAAGCGTAATCCGGGTGTGACGGAGGAATTACTTCTCCGGACACATTTCTAGTCGATAAACCAACTGCTTCTTCTGCTCCATAAGCCATATCACTGCTTTTATACATTTGCGTAATACTACTAGGCGCCATTCCAAAAGAAGAATCACTTATCCCTTTTCTCAAAGTTGAAAATGATGAACTGACCAAGAGAAAAGCAAAAGTAACTAAAATAATACCGATTAAAACCAATCCGGAGATTTTTAAAATAGTACCTGGTTTTAAATTTAATTTTTTAATAAAATCCATATATTTTTACTAAATTATTATTTCTTCTATTATAGCACAAAATAAAAAAAGAGATAATTTAATTAATTACCTCTTATTTAAGGAAAATTACTTCTCTAGATTTTTTCGGTGCACCATATGTAACCGGGAACGGGAGATCGCAATGCGGGCAGCGCATTATAATACCTCTGCAACTTTATCTCCTTTTAAGGAAAATTTCACTCCTCCGACTGCAAAAATAAAACTGCCAATTAGAAACCAAATTTTCGAAGATAATATTTTTCACCATGCTTTCTATTTTTTTTTCTTTCAAAACTTTTAATTATAACCTTTTAATTCTTTGATATTCCAGATAAGTTAATATTATAATTAAAGCATCCAGGATGCTTAATAAAATTAAGCCGGTGGAATGGTAAAGACTATAACGGTAAGCTTGATAAGCTATAAAAATACTAAATACTATCATCGCAGTTGGATAAGCCCAAATTTTTTTCTTCCATAAAGCAATTAAAAGAGCTAACTTAATGATGCCATGTGATAAAAGGAAAATGCTGCTAAAAAATTGAACGCTTAAGGAAAAATCATTAGCTAGCCCAACTAAATAATTAGCGATAAAATCCGTCGGGTCTTCGTTAAGCTCAAACTGGGTTAGTTTAAAAACTAAGCCGCTAACCTGCGAGGGGTGGATAAAAAATAAAATAAAACCACTCGCTATCTCTAAAATTCCGTTTAGGCCTTTTAGAATAATTGTGACCGTAAAAGAATGGCGTATAAACCTTTCCGGAATAATATTCTTAATAACATTCATAATAACTTTTAATCTTCTGTTTTAAATAAATTGTATTACTCAACAACCTAATCCCTTGATCGAAAAAAATCACAATGCGCAACTAAAGGAACGTCCTGTTCTAGCTCTTTGCAATAGCCTTCCTTGTAGCTGTTGCAAAGTCTGCATTGTTGATCTTTATTTTGATATTCTTCTTTGTAATCAGCTTCTATTTCATGTGACATAGTTCTTTGCTAAATGAATAAATAATTAAATAACTTTTCATATAAATTTTCCCAATGAGGATTTATAGACTTTATTTTGAATTACGAAATTAATCCTTGATAATCCGTCTAATCTGTAAAATCTGTGTTCTGTTAGCGTTTATAGCACACGGATGAAATGGATTAGCATTGATAAAAATTAATTAGCAAATTTTGTAATAATATAATTCTAATTGTATAGTGCGTAACTTATTTTATAATTTTGAAAGTTAATAGATAATCTGCACTCGACCAACCTCGCCGGTTGTAAGCCGTACTTTTATTCCGTGGGGGTGAGATGAAGAATTAGTTAGAATCTCTTCTACGATCCCCCTAGTTAATTCCTCGTTTCTCTGGTTATGCTTTTCTACTATTTCTACCTCAAGCCCCTCTTCTATGTTTTCTCTATCTTTTGGGTCCATGTAGTTAATAATTATTTATAAGTTTAAACTTTTCGGCTCTAGATAATTTTTTTATCCTATATTCTTCTTTTAAAGCCCTGGATTTATCCTTCCTTAGGCAAGAATATAATAATTTTATTGGGCGTCTGCCTTTTGTGTACTTAGCTCCTAAACTAGAATAGTTGTGTTCTTCTATTCGCCTTTTTAGATTAGTAGTTACTCCGGTATAAAATGTCTTATCTTTGCATTGTAAGATGTATGTATGCCACATTTATGGTTTTAATTAGTAATTCATCATAAAGGAATTTCAAAGTTGGTTTATTTAAATGCCTAATATCAGGTAAAGCATATTTTTTGCTCCTCCCCAGTTTATGCAATTATAAAATGTTTCCTCAATCATCTGAGTATTTATACTATTATTATTCTTAAAGTGTATAATTTAAAAACTGGGAAGAGGCGGGACGGCGTTAGCTAAATATTGAAACCTTCAAACAATTTAGCCACCTGCCTGCCGACAGGCAGGAACGTACCCGGCAATTGATGTGTGTTTACACCTAACTTGAATTCTTCTTATATTATACCCCACTTAAATAAGACAAGCAAAGCCACCCAGGGATGGCTTGTTTACCTTTAAATATATTTATTCTATAATCAAGTTATGAGAATGCCAATAAGAAAACCTGGGAAATATGCCGGACTTAAAGAGGATCCATATATCACTCAGGGAAAATACAATAAACTAAAAGTTAGCCTTAATAGATTAATAAATATTGAAAGGCCTCTTGCTATAAAAGACGTTAAAGATCAGGCTTCTTTTGGAGACTTTTCAGATAATGCCGCCTACTCGATAGCTAAGGGGAGGTTACGCGGCATTAATAATAGAATTCTAAAAATAGAAGGACATCTCAGAAATGCTCTCATTATAAACGAGAGCCTAAAAAGAGATATTGTTCAATTAGGAAGCACGGTTACGATTAAATTTGATGGCGAAGAAAAAAAATATACGATTCTTGGCTCGGCAGAGATTGATATAGCCAGAGGTATTATTTCGCAAAATTCTCCGATTGGTTCCGCCTTGATTGGGAAAAGGAAAGGAGAAATTGTAACAATTAAAATCAAAGATAAAGAGGTTGGATTTAAAATAATTAGTATAAAATAAAAAGCGATGTGTTTTACCATCATCGCCATTTTAAATAAAGAAGCCCAGCGATAGAATCACCGGGCTATTTTTTAATGGAATTATTTTTTTAACCCTGCTTGCCCGCCTCCGGAAGGGGCATTTCATGACTAGGTTGGTTTATTTAACTTTGTCATCTCAATCATATCATTAAGTTTCCCCTCTAGCTTATAATGCTTGGGCCTTATTCCGGTTGGCATAAACCCGCATTTATAAAATATATTTTGGGATCTATCGTTTTGCATGAATATGTTAGCGTAAACTTTAGCAAAACAAAGTTTTCTAAATGCATATTCCACTAAAGCGTTTACTGCTTCCTCGCCGTTACCTTGCCCTTGGAATTCTTTAAATATGAGTATGCCAATTCGGCCATTGCCGCTATGCCAATCAATTTCATGTAAACCAATGGTGCCGATGATTTGCCAATGCTGTTCATTCGTTATTTTAACGGTAAACATTTCAACGTCAGGATGCTCTATAAACTTTTTTATCCGTTTTCGTTCTTCTTCAACCTGCAAAACAGTATTGGCAAGTAAAATTAGATTAGATACATCAGTGTTGTTGATACCGGCACAGATTTCTTCCGCGTCTTTTTCGTCTATTGAAAAAAGTCGTATGCGTTTGCTGGGCGCATCAATTGTCAATTCCTCTTCTCTGGCCATTTTATACCTCCTTAGTTCGTTGTAGTTTTAACTTTTCAACTTTCTCTCGGAAATTATAGGATTTAACAAAACATAAGGCTACTGTTTTTTTCGCCTGGCTTACCTTAATCTTCTGGACAGGCAAATCAATAAAATGACCATCAATCCAAAGATTTACGGCCCGCCGTTCGGTATGTAACGTTTCTAAGGTAACTGTTTGAGACCTATCTAAAATTCGAGGCCGCCAATTGCACCATAAGGTAGGACAAATAGCGTTTACAATTAAATCTTCAAAATCTAATGTTTCTATCGGCCCGTAATTTGAAGCATTATAAGCGGTTGAACCAGCCGCCGTGCAAACTAATACTCCGTCGCCATCAAGCTGGTCAAACCATATTTCGCCATCAATAATGACGCGTGCATGCATAAAACCGCTTCCTTGCGCGCCCTTGAAATAGCAATCACCAAATCCGTAGCGTACACCGAGATTTACTTCCTTTCCATCAAATAATTCGATTTTTAACATGGGGATATTATTCACAGCTATCTGATTACTTATATATTCCTCTAAATACTCCTTTGTCGGTGGATTTAGAAGAAAGCCTTGTGAGTATCTATTTCCCCGATGCCAGCCAATAAAAGGTTTATTTAGCCCATGGTATTGGCGAACGGCATGGTTTAAAGTTCCATCACCTCCGATCGCTACAATCTCTTCCGCCTCTTCAGGTAATAAAACTATTTGGCAGCTTCCTCTTAAATGCTTTAATATCCAATCATCATACCCTAAATCAGATCTATGAACTACATATATTTTTTTCATCTCTTACCTCCCTAGCATGGATGTTTTTATTTAAATGAACATGTCCTTCTCTGCAATTACCTATTTTAAATAAGTAACTATAGTAAAGAGGGCAGAGAGAGTAAATATCTCTGCCCAGAAATTTAGGGTTCAATTTCAGACCAGCGAAATGGATGTAAATTTGGTCCTGGATTGTAACTACGGCCAATTTTTGCCATTGAGTTTCCGTCTACTTCAACTATGTCACCAGTATGGTCGTAGTTTCCCACAAGCAATGAAGAGCCAACTCCATAGACATCAACCGGTGCCCCAGCTTGTTCAAAAGCATTGACTTTTTCTTCGTTAAATCCCCCTGAAACCACAATATTTACTGCATCAAATTTTTCATTGTCCAAAGCGGTTCTTACGTTTTCAGTTAACTGTCTCACCACGCCAGTCGGTTTAAATTGCCCCATCATGCTTATTAGGCTTTGATCGACCATTGTTCCAGAAGTGTCTAGACGTACTCCCCATAATTTTAAGCCAGCTTCAGCAAATGCTCTGGCCACTTCTAGACTGGTTTTAACGCAATCATTGTGAAAATCAACCAAGGCTATCGCATTCACATCAAGATAATGTTTGGCAAAAGCAAGGGTGGCGGCAGAAGTATCTCCTTCGTAAAATGCGATTAATGCATGAGGAGTGGTTCCCATGCCATCAACACCCCACCACTTACCCATAGAATCGGTGGCCACACCAAAAGCTCCAGCTTTCAGGGCGGCGTAGCCATCAGCAACTTGGTTATGCCAGCGATCAAAACGATCAGCAAAAAAAAGGATTGGTTTCCCATTAGCGGCCTCAACTACTTTTCTGGTGTTTGTTGCCACTTTTGTTCCGCGTGCTAATATTCCCAGATAAACTGATTCAAGATGTGCAAAAGTGCTGCCCTCTCCTTCTATAGTTAAAATACCTTCGTGGGCAGGGCTGGTTTCTCCGTCATGCAAAGCTCTTATTTCGAGTTCTTTGTGTCGATCTACCCAGAGTTCACTAAGCTCAATATTTAGTTGAATCATCTGATCATTTAATAATCGAACATTTTCCCAGTCTTCAAGCGCCGATGCACAACGTAGTTGGTTCTTGACCTTGATGTATTCATCAAATATTGGATACATTTTTTCGTAATCACGCCAGTAACCGGTGCAAAATCGCAACACAGCTAAAGCTTCGTCGATTCCGCATATTGTGGCGCCTTCAACTTTGTTAAATACTTGCATCAAACCTCTCTTTTGAACACCTTCTAATTCTAAAATTCGTTTTTCCCGCCAAAAATATACTGCGGAAGAATAACCTCTTCGAAATTCAATAATCGGTAAACTAAATGTGGTATAAGGTAATCTATCCATTCTTTTTTTCTCCTTTTTTTCAAATTTAATGTACATTTTACCCCAATTTTGTACTTGGGATTTAAAAACTTTATCTAAATAACTTTAGGTAAAATTTTCTAAAAAATCCTTAAAGTTTAGCAGAAAAATTAAATTTTGTCAAGGGAAAAGTAGTTTTACCTTTCCCTTGACTTCTTGACTATCTTTAGTTTAAAAGAACGATTTAGGTTTTATTAATTATTAAACCCACCCATAGCCGTTTGGGAAAAACTGACTGCTGTTTGGCTGGCGCGAACTGCGGACTGGGAAAAAACCTGAAATGCCTGACGAATTTCTGTAGTGGAATTGCCGGGAGTAAGAATCCATTCATCGCGGACCCCCATTTCTTTAAATACTTCTTTAAAATCCGTGCAGCCGTCGTCAATCCCCATAGCGGCGATAATATGATTTTCGGTCCTGAGCATATCGTCAACAATGGATTTTATCATGACTGGATTAGCTCTAGTAGAATGCTCATCCGCGCCATCAGTTAAGATTAAAGTAACGGTCCGGACCGGCACACCGTTGTCTGCAAATTCCTGCGCCTTGGCAATTACTGTCCCAAGAAGTAGCACAGTCTGGTCATAAAGAGGCGTGCCCTGATTCGGATTATAATTTTGGCTGTCCATCCTGGTTGCCTGATTCAATGGAATATAGGGATACAGTATATTGCCGTTGAGATACCTAGTATGAGCTAAGATATTATTCTGCTGTTTAGACGCTATTAGGGCGTCAATTACCATGTTATGCCCGTCCCGCACCGCTTGCGCATTACTTGCAAAACGGATTGAACCGGAATCATCAGGCATCATAGTAACTAGCACTACTTCGCTCGCCTGCACCTCATCGACCTCAATACCTAAGGCGGCCTGTATCTCAGCCCCGATGTCAATTACGCTTAAAGCTTTCACCGAGCTTTGAGAAAGCGCTCCTTCCTCTTCGGCTGTTTGAAATAATTCATTAACATTCTGGCTCATGATATTCTCCTTTCTTTTTATTTCCCTCTCCGGCAAAAATATTACCGGAGAGGGTTTAAAGATGGTTTATAGGTTTATACCCCGCCAATCCGCAATCGGATCTGTTGATTTAACAATATTCATGCCGGCGGCCCTGAAGCGGTCAAAGGCTTCGTCACCCTGGGTTGTAAAATCAATTACCCCCGGAATAACCACGGCCGAAGTGCAATCCTCAAGCAGATATACTTTTTTAGCGAGCTCCTCGTCCTGCACTAATATTTCATCGAGTAAATCGCTAATCGTCCAAGCCACGCAATGGCTTTTAGCCTGCCCGGCGATAATTACGGCATCAAACTCCAAGAGTTTTTTTATAAACCGGGTATTTTTTTGGGCAATTGGCTGGCCGTTGGCTCCGTCCAGGACTTCAGGGCGAAGAACAGAATAATTTTCGGTTAAAGGATTACCGCCCTTAATTTCAAACCCGGTTTGGCTATTTCTGGCAATGTTATGGAAAAACATAGCCTCTTCAACTGCCGCCACCAGGGCATGGCCGATCCCGCCGAGCATGGCATGATAAGGCCAAATCATCAAAGGGTATTTTCCGCCTTCAGTCAATTTCCGGACATAATGCAAAGCGTGCTGCTGAAGCCCGAGGTAATTGCCGCCGGCAATGCTCATTGCTACGGCCGGATTAACTTTCCAGACACCCTGCTCAACATCGTCCAAGGTTATAATAGTTTCGCCTCCGGTCGGGCACCCGCCCTGGTCATTGATCCAGAAAATCTGATGAAATATCTGCATAGCGGTATGCGTATCCATAGTCGGATAAATTCTGGTGATAATAGCCAGATTCCGGTAAATAAATTCGCAGAGCCGGATATTATCGTCAATCGCCCCGGTACCGGTTCTTCCACCGACAAATAATTCAAAATCCGGCAGGCAGAAAGTATTCTGCACATCAATAGCCATCAGGCAGATACGCGTTCTATCTTTGGCGGCCGGTTCCAAGCCGTACTTTAAGGCTGTAATTCTCGCCTCTTGAAAAATGTCTTTGTAAGGCACTCTTCGTACTTCCCCCACTTGAGCAGGGTCAAAATTATCGGGAATTGGCAGTTCTCTCTTTTTTGTCTGTTTCATGATTTTCTCCTTTTTTTAGAAAGTTAAGGTTTTTGTGGCCTGTTTCTTCCTTCCCTTGTTTAGATTATTAATTAATCTTAAGTAGGTTAATTTCCTTACTACTAACAACAAATAGTCCTTCATTTCCTGGAAAAAGATGACATCCGGAATCAACGAATTTAGCTGTGTCCGGGAACTCTTTAGTAACATCAATTCTTTCTCCGACAGGTTCGACTCGGATTATGCCGCCATCAGTTGCGGCTAGTAAAAAATTTCCGGCTGCGCACTTGCCTCGTAAACTGCCTAACCAGGATCCGTCGCCTGAATCTGCTTTAGCGGTAGCCTCAATAGTGCCGTCTTGCTTAATTACCAGGCATTGATTAATTGTTTTACCGCTCTCTTGAGTAGAGATAAAAAACCAACATCTATCATTCGCAAAGACACAAGTAGAATCAATTAATTGGCCCCGAATTGGTAATAATTTCACGCTATCATTAATTCCCTGGCGCTTAGCATCAAAGACAAATGCCACGCTGATATTACCGGCTCGATAAAAGCCAAAGCCGAAATTTAAACCTACCCAGAATAGTGTTTGCCCGGCCAATACATCGCCGATAAATTCTTGGCCAAATTGGCCGCTCTTCAAAAGTTGTCCCTGATGCAACCAATAATGATAATCTTTATTTGCGTCAAAAATCGGTAATGAACCATAGCTATCTACCACAATTCTCTCCACGGGCCGATCCGGCTTTATTATGGCAACCTGTCCGTTTTTACCCATAAGGGTGGCTTTCCCCTGCAGGCGATAACGTATTTGCGGATCTAAGCTCCCGTTAATTACCACGGTTTTATTCTCTCGCTTAAATTGATCATTTTCATGATAAAAATAATAGAAATTGTTTCCCTGATAAGCGGCGAAAAGAATTAAGCCCTTGGTCTTGAAAATAATGCTTGCCTTTACCTTTCCCCTAACTCTGATTATTTCCTTAATAGCGATGGGAGAAACCTGCGCGCAATCCGGACAGATGTTGCGTGCGTGTTCTCTCCCACAAGTTGAGCACCGCGTCCATTGTAAATTCTTTATTAAATTTTCCGGGAAAACTCCGCGCTTATCTTTCTCAAAGACTTCCACAAAATAATGAAGCATCTCATCCGGCAGCACCTTGTAGGGTGTGGCCGGCTTTGGATAACGCACTTCTGGGTTAAAAACAGTAATTCGATGAAGCGGACGCCGATTATGCGGCACTTGTCTAGCTTTATTATTTGGCCGATACAAGCCTCCGTACGGATCAACGAACAGCAAGCTTTGCATTAGCATAACCGCAAAAGCATACCAATCAGATTCCTGGTTATAAGGTTTATAAAGCATTAGGTTTTTTTCTTTCGGATTACAGAGCCTAGGATCAACGAACCTAGCGGTAAACATCCGGCAAAAAAACCGTCCGAATTGAAAACTATCCGTGTCTATAATGTAAGCCTCAGCTTTCTTTACTAATACATTTAGATCATTAAAATCTCCGATCACCACGCCCTTGGCGTGAAGGCTTAAAACAGTTTTATAGAGGTCTAAAAATATTTTCACTATATAATCATTACCTATGCCTGCTTGCCTAAAACCTATGTCAGAATATCTAAATAGCGCTTCTACGTTATTAAGATACTTCATTGTGTAGCCGACAATTTTTTTTCCTGTTTTGTTCGTGGCCAACTCTAGGGGTGAAATAACCCGGTCAGGTAAATTTTTAGGGAACAACAAAAGTTTTTTTTGATGCTCAGCAATGCGCTTTCTGGCTCCATCCTGCTCTATAGCCAAACCATTATAATCCGGATGATTTGGCGACTTAAAAATTTTTAGAGCTTGGCCGCTTCCTATGTTGTATACATCAGCTTCACAACCCTTGCCGATTGATTTACTTGGATTAAGACTAATTCGCTTACCTTTTATATACGCTTCCACCAAAATCACCTCCTTATATTACTTATTCTGATTTGCGTATAACTACCATGGTTGTATCGTCTGGCAATAAGCCCGCCTCCTTCCTGACTTCTTTTATGCTGCCCTTTGCATTGCGTATGTACTTTGTGGCATCTCGATTTACAAGTGATAATCTTCGCCTAACCATATCAGGATTACGAAAATACTTATCGTTTTCCCAGAACTGGCTGATATGCCCGACTAGCTCAATTTTCCCTGGCAATTTTTTTTCGGCTAAATCTAGAAAATCATTTACTCCGTCAGTACCGATTAATATTGAATTGACATCTTCGGTGGGCATACCCTTGAGAATTTTGATTTTTAAAAGGCCAGGCTCCTTAGAAGCTAGAGACGACTCGACTAAACCGTATGCTAGATACGGCGGCTCGTTATTAGGAAACGGACCAAGCTTAATAGTTTCACTATTAATAATTACTAAGCCGTCCCCGACAGAGAATAATACTGTGTGATTTTCTACTATTAATGCGCCGACAACGGTAAAAAGAAAATAATCGTTGATAGTTTTAGAAAGGCTTCCCCCCATTTCAAGAGCAAGCAAGCGAATTCTGGCTAATACATTTTTCTGCACTCTCTCAAGAAATGAGTCAACTTTTCCAAGGTCTATAGCATTTTTAAATAGCCTGTAATTTCTAGCTATTTCCTCAACGACCAGGCGAGAACCAATCTTTGCGCCAACTTCGCTATGCTGGCCGCTGCCGCAGCCGTCGCATACTATAGCCGCTGTAAACTCATCGTTTTCTATCCAGTTATATGCATCGTGATTATTTTTACCGGCTTCTTTATGAACTTTGCCGATAATACTGCCGCCAACAATATTGAATTTATTTTTCATATCTGCCTCCGTGTATTTAGTTGTAAAGAACGCAAAAGCCCTGCTTCTATCGAGCAGGGCTTTTGGCGAGGGGTCTTTACTCCCCAAAGTTTCACAACGCAATAAAAAGAAACTAGCGGAGAAGAACCCTCGAGGGAACCCTTCTCGATTTTTATTGCGTTGTGTTATATTTATATTTAAAGTGCTTCTATTAGTGTTAATGCAACACTAACTAAATTGAAAATTTTTTATAGTATTTGAATATTCTGCGGACTCCTTTTAATAAACTTGTAAAGAATCGCCGGTCGATGCGTCTCTCCTATAGTAGTCTTATTGGTCATTTTTACAAGTTGCAAGGACAAGATCTTCTTTCTAAAATTCCTTTTATCTAATTTTCTACCTAAAATAATCTCATAAGTATTTTGCAATTGGCTTAAACTAAATTCGATAGGTAGTAGGCCATATACAATGTTAGTATACTCAAGCTTTGCCCGTAACCTCTCTAAGGCGAGCTCGATAATTTCTTTATGGTCATAAGCTAATCTTGGTAAATCGTCAACACTAAACCATCCAATTTCTTCATATTCTTTTGTCGTTTTAATCCCTGCATTAGCGCTCGGAATTAGAGCCATATGAGCCACGCTTACTACTCGGCCAAAAGGATCTCTTTTTACTTTACCGAAGGTATATAGCTGTTCTAAACATACATTTCGTATGTTAGTTTTATCTTGTAGAATCCGCTTAGCCGCACTCTTAATATCTTCGCTCGGTTTAATTAATCCTCCTGGAGCTGCCCGGCAATTATTAAAAGGCTCTTTTTTCATCTTTATTAATAAGACTTTTAGTTTATTGCTTTCTATAGTGAATATAATAATATCAGTAGCTAATACAGCAAATTTATATTTTTTTGTTACTTTTTTCATATTTTTAATACTTAGTGTACTTATAACACTATAATATATCAAAAAAATAATCTTGTCAACCCCCTCCTTGGTATTATTTTATTTTATCTAATATTAAATAAAAATAGCTAATAGCCTAAAATATTTAAAAAGCAAAAAAATAAAGTTAGTGTAAATTTTACGCATTTATCCACAGCTAAAATTTAGATAAAATAAAACCCATTTTAAATAGGTTTATTATTTTTGCAGCCTTTCTAATCTATTGATCCTCTAATATAATTTAAAACCATAGCTTCAGTCATAAATTCAATTGGCGCCCGGTTATCAGTTAGAACCATAAGTTCTGGCTTTTTTTTTAAACTTTTTGTCTGCGAAATAATAGCAGGAGTTAAATTTTGCAGTTCCTTATCTCTAATTAAATTAGTTAATGTCTTAAAATCAAGCTCATTTTCAGAAGCAGTAATCATATAATTCCAGCCATCATCATTTACCTTCGTTATATAGGCGTATTTAAAAACACTGGCAATAGTATTTGAAATAGCACCTAATAGTTCAGACTCCTTTGAAGAAGAATTAACATTAATTGCTATAACTCCGTTTTTATTTAGCCTGCCTTTTGTTAAGTTCCAGAATTCTTGCGTAGTAAGGGTCCAGGGAATATAGAGTTCATTCCGGTAGGCATCAACAATAATTATATCGTATTTACTAGCAGTATTTCTTAAAAAAATGCGTCCGTCCTGATTATAAATCTTGACTATGGAATCATTAAGGCCAAAATATTTTTTAGCCACATCAATTACTTTTTTGTCTATTTCAACTCCTTCAATTTCTATAGCGTCTTTAAAAAAATAATTAAATTGGGTAGCTATGGTTCCGCCGGCCAGGCCGAGAATAAGAGCTTTTTTTACTTCTTCTGAATTTATCCCGCTCCAATCCCGCTCCACGTCAGACGTTAGGGCGGGGTTTACAAGATAAGGCAAAATATTAAAATAGTCATAGTACATGCCGGTTAAAACCTTTTCGCTATTATAGACTGACTGGATTCCTCCGCCCTCATTAAAAATTAGATAATTAGTGCCGGCTTTATCTTTTTTTACCTGTATATATTGGTAGGCTGATTCATCCTCAAAAATTAAATTAGGGCTGGCCTTGATTGCGGTATTGCTAAAAAAAATAATTAAAAGAAGCAAAAACATTAAGATAGAGATTCGCATTTTATTTTTTTTAAAACTAAAGAGACCTAAAAATATAAGTAAAATCGCGAAGATATTAATAGTCGCTCTAGTACCAAGGACAGGAATAAAATAAAGCGTAGGCAAGAAAGTGCCTAAGATACTGCCGATTGTAGAAACCGCAAATACTTTACCGGCTAGCTCTCCAATCCGCCCGACTTGCGATAAAGAATATAATTTTATAATAAAAGGACTAACCATGCCCAATAAAAGCAAAGGCAAAGAAAAAAGCAGGATAGTTATGATTAAGGAAGATAAAAAAATAGCAATTGAAGCAGACTGGGTCGTTAATATACTTATATCAATAAAAGAGGTCAGCGGTTTAATGGCGAAAGGAATAATTAAGAATAATATTCCGGACGCCATTATTAATCTTAAAAGTATTTTTATCTGCGGCCGTTTATCCGCAAGCTAAAGCCGCCAAGATAGTATCCGCAAGCTAAAGCCGCCATGACAATGCCGATAATATTAGTCCAGACAAAAAGAGAGGTTCCGAAATAGGGCGCTAAAAGTCTCGAGGCTGAAATTTCCATAGCCATTATCGAAAACCCGGATATAAAAGTTATTATTAATAAAAAACGGTTTGATATTTTATCCATAAGCAAGTTAAGGCGTATTATTCTAATTTATTAAACCTGATTAATCTGGCTTACTTTTCTGCAATCCTATTTGCCCACCCTGGTCACATGGGGGATAGGATGGCCTGCCCGCCTTTTGAAGGCCTTTGGAGGAGCCATTCCTGCCCGCCCGGGTTAGGAAGGCCATGACTAGGTTGTATTCACTCTTAGATGTAAATCCAGATTATTTACACAGCAGGGCGATATTCGCATGTCCCGTATTCGTAGTAGAGGTTGCCGGAGGCAATAACTACAACAAACCCTCAAAGCTACCCAGATACGATTTTATAAAAGTTGGGATTACAAACATTAAGCCAATTAATGGCAGAACAAAACAGATAATTGAACCCCAAATTATTATAAGAAAATACTTTCTAGTCTTCTCTACTGATTTATATATAGCATCAATCTTAACTCCCTGCTCATCTATTTTTTTAATTAAATTTTCTTCCATATATTTTTTATTATTTTATCTTTTCCTGTCCGCAAAAATACAGACAAGGGTCAATCCAGCTAGCTAATATCTCTTGGCTAGCCGCATATCCAATATAATTAATTTTATTACCTTTATAGATACCTAAATGAAGATGTTTTCTTTCGCCGTCAGTTTCGGGGCTCCCGCCTTTTCCTAAGACACCAATCACTTCGCCAGCCGCTAAATTGTCTCCCGCTTCATAATCTATACTAGCTAAATCTAAATGACCGTAAATTATTAATACTTCCTCATCATTAAGGCTACATTCTGCGGTAGCCACTCCTCCATAGCCCGATACATATGCTTTTTCTTTTATAGTTCCGGCGCAGACCGCCCTAACTATCACTTCTGTGTCTTCTTCTCCGGGCAGTATTTCATAATCTACACCAGTATGATAGCCGCTAAATTTTTCCGGCTGGACCGGGGAATTTTTTGGGGTAATATAGTCTCCGAATTTTTTTAAGCTAACTCTTTCCCGCGGCTGGCTTAACGGCGCAATAAAACTATCTAGTTTTTTTACAATATTATCATACCAGCTCCTATCTATGCCTAACTCCTCGCAAAATTTTTCGGTTTGGCAGGTTATTGAACTGCAGGCAAGGCAGGGCGGGCAGACTACGCATTCGGTAGGGCAGTTTTCCGGAGTATGCGAAGTACACTCTATTTTTTCTTCTCCGCAACCCTCGCTTGGCGGCGGCGCGCTGGGGTTGCCATGCCTTGTCCATTCTCCGTCTACACAAATCCAATTATCTTCTGAACCGCCGATTATAAATTTAAAGAGAAGCGTGGATAAAAAAATAACAATAATTATTATAAATGTGCTTAAAATTTTTTTCATGTTTTTAATATATTTTTTGGGCGCTTAGTTGTTTTGTGGCTTGCCGATCCGGCAAGGACTTCGGCTTAACGGGCAAACTAATATAAAAAATTTTTACCCCCGTTGTCATGAAGCGATTTTAAGGGCAACGCTTTTCTAATGGAGCTTACTTAATTTTACAAGTTAATTTTAATATATATTTTATTTTCCGGACAATTGCCCACAGGCTGCCTTGATTTCATCGCCTAAGCTTTTTCGAATAGTAACGCTTATTTTATTTCTAAGCAAATAATTTTTAAATTGCCTAATTTTATTCCGGGGAGGGGGCGATAATCCTTCCTTGCTTTTATTATAACTTATCAAGTTCACATGTAAAAGATCTTGGCGTTCAAACATTCTGATAAATTCAATTAATTTATCAGCATCTTCCTCACTGTCATTAATATTCTCGAGCATAGGGTACTCCAGAAAAATTTTTCGCTTTGTTTTCTGCAAATAAAAATCCAGGGCTTTTTTAATTTTTTCTAAATCAAATTGTTTATTTATGGGCATTAACTCTGACCGTTTTTTATCTAGAGCTGAAACCAGCGATACGGCCAAATTTAGCTGCGGAAAATCATTGGCAAAACTTTTTATCCCTGCCGGTATGCCGACTGTGGAAACTGAAATATGGCGGGCTGAAAAATTAAACAATTCCGGATCAAGTAATTTTTTTATACTTTTCTTAACTTCATCATAATTTAAAAAAGGTTCTCCCATGCCCATAAAGACTATGTTTGAAAAACTGCCAATAATTTTATTTGTTTTTAAATATTGTCGCCAAAACAAAACTTGGTCGCAAATTTCTTCCGTGCTTAAATTTCGGCCAGGACCAATCGCTCCAGTAGCGCAGAATTTGCATCCCAAGGCGCACCCAGCCTGGCTTGATACACAAGCTGACCATTGGTCAGGCATAGGGCTTATGAGCACTGTTTCAATTTTTTTGCCATCACTTAGCGCCAGCAAGGCCTTAAAGGATTTTTTATCTTTTGAAGATAAAACTTGCCCAACCGAAAAGGATAAAATACTAATTTCTTGGTTTAGTCTTTCCCTTAAATCTTTGGGGATAGTAGAAATTCCTAAAAAGTTAGGCGCCGCCTCAACGTATATAGCCTTCATTATCTGTTTAAATCTATACTTGGGCAATTTATTTTTTTCTATAAATTCACTTAAATATTTTATTTGCATATTATTAATTTATCGTAAAGGAATTTCAATATTAGATTATTTTTATATCTAACATTAAGTAAAATATATTTTTTGCTAACCACCACCGCCACTCCCCAGTTTCCAAGAATAATCAAGTTCGCAACCGTAAAAAATTCAGTTTGATTTAATTATCTTAAATATATATTCATAGAAACTGGGGAGGGGCGGGACTGCGTTAGCTCAATATTGAAATCTTTAAGGCAATTTGGCAAAACATACAGCGATATAAATGTGCGTTTACGCCTAACTTGTTTTATCTTTTTTTATCTTCTCGTACGCCCATAACTATCGCCACCGAAGCGAGAATTAGAAACATTACAATTCCGATTATTATTACCATACTTTGAATTACGAAACTAATCAAAACTCTCATAATGGTGTAAAATAGTAGTAAGTCTGTATTTTGACTTTTACCACTAAATTATACCATTATGAAAACTCAGATTAAGATATATGAAGATCTAAAAATGGTGGTTAAA
>JBDRJA010000128.1:0-2379 GCA_043815345.1 Patescibacteria group bacterium
ATCATCATAGATAACTATTCTAACTCATGTACCATATTTTAGCTAAATTAACAGTAATTGCCAAATTTAATTCTGTTCAGGCTCATCTTGCATGAGAAATACAGGGCTTGTTCAGGCTCATCTTGCATGAGACAAGACTAACAGTAGAATATATATTCTTTATATGATATAATTTATGTAAATGTATTAAATTAAAATATAATAATTATGAATAGTAAAATTATAATCGTAATATTAATTATAATAATTATAGTAATGGGAGTTTTTCTGTTTCTTAATTATTTAAATAACCCAGCCAGAGTAAAAGTAAAATGCCAATCCCAATTTCCAAATTATATGTCTAGCCTAAGGCAATCACTTGGTTATAATGCCTGCATGAGCGAGGGCGGAGCAAAAACAGATGTTGAATTTAAAGAAGAGTAGTCAGGGGAGAAAATTAATTTTAAAGTAAATAATTATTAGTTTGTTTTGATTATTTAAATAACACAAAAAAGCAGACCTTACTAGGCCTGCTTTTTGATATTGTGCGCCCAGAGGGATTTGAAGCTCCTCGGTGGCTCCTCGGTGCCATAACGGGAGGCGGGGTCGACCGTTTGCTTAAGAGGCAACTGCTCGGACCCTGCCCTGTCGGATGACGGGGAATTGAGCTATTGTTGTTTTGTGCGCCCAGAGGGATTTGAAGCTCCTCGGTGCTGAAAGCGGGGTCGACCGTTTGCTTAAGAGGCAACTGCTCGGACCCTGCCCTGTCGGATGACGGGGAATTGAGCTATTGTTGTTTTGTGCGCCCAGAGGGATTTGAACCCCCGACCGTTTGCTTAAGAGGCAACTGCTCTACCGACTGAGCTATGGGCGCTTATTTATTTTAGATTTTCGATTGCGGATTTACGATTTTATTAAATAAAAAACTAAATCGAAAATCGAAAATCATTAAATCGTAAATTCCTTGTGGCTGGGGTGGGGAGTGAAACTGCTTTATATATATATTTCCCGCTCCAACTAAAATTAGTGAAAAATAACTAATTATTGGTTAACATTAGTGTAAAAGAGCATTATCTTTTCTTATCTTAATTCATCAAGTTTAATCATCTTTTGTCACCTCATGGGCAACAAGTGGTCAACCGATTAGTCGATCGGTTAATACCGCAAAGCAATATAGGGGAGGTGACAAGAGACTAGATAAAAAAACAAGCAACCATTTTGTTGCTGTTTTGATATTAGCAAATATAAGTATATTTTGCAAGGAAAACTTATTTTTTATAACTTTATAACTAATTATTTTTATTAATTTTTATGATGTGATATAATATTAATCAGAATACAATTAAATATAAATTAATAAATAAATTAAGAATAAATTTATGTTAAGTGGTAATAAATTTATCTCCATTTTTCGAAGACTAGCAATATTGATGCTGGTTTTTTTTGTTTTTATTATTAATACTGGTAAAACTCTGGCCGATGATCCGGAATATGCAGGAGAAAGACGATTTCTAGGCGACAAGTATCCAGCGGACCCAAGAATGACCATGGGCGCGTTAAATTTTAATTTTCCTATTATATCTCCCCCGGGAAGGAGTGGTCTTCAGCCTGATTTAGAACTGTCGTATAGCAGTAATAATAATGATAATACTAGCTTGTTTGGCTACGGGTGGTCTATAAATATTCCGTATATTGAGAGAATTAATAGAACCGGGGTGGATAAACTGTATAGCGAAAACATATTTTATTCATCATTAAGCGGTGAATTAGAAGAAATTACCTCAACTAGCACTATACAGTATATGTCAGCTTCTCTTATGAGAGAATCAGAAATTGAGGTTGAAATTAATTTAATGCTAGCCAGAGGAGAGGCAACACAAAATAGCGATGGTTCAATAGATTTCCATACGCCTAAAGAAAAAATGGAAAAAAGGACAAAAAATTCTAAAACTTTTATAGCCGGATATACTAAAAATAGAAAAGAAATATATATGGGTAGATTCTACAGCGGAGAGGTTAATTACTTCAACGAAGACACTAGAACCTACGAAGAAATAGACACCAAGCTAATAGACAACCCCAATAAATGGAGCATGGACAAGGCAAGCTATAAGGCAAACATTAAAAAAGATTTAAAAGATAATTTCCTGACATTTAGCAACCAGGGGCAAGAATTATACTTTTCACTTGTCGGTGATTCTAAAAAATCCATTAAAGCCAGTAAAGAAACTTCCGGGAAATGGAAAAATAAACAGGCAGTATATAAAAATGCCCTGGGTAAGGATATTGATTTGAGCTTAAGTTTAAACAATGAAGCATTAATTAAAGAAGCAGTAATTAATAATCTAGAGGCCTTAGGCGATTTATCCAACCAAGAATATTATGAAATTACATTTAAAT
>JBDRJA010000129.1:0-2618 GCA_043815345.1 Patescibacteria group bacterium
AACCACCATTTTTAGATCTTCATATATCTTAATCTGAGTTTTCATAATGGTATAATTTAGTGGTAAAAGTCAAAATACAGACTTACTACTATTTTACACCATTATGAGAGTTTTGATTAGTTTCGTAATTCAAAGTAATTATAAAATACTACTATTTTACTTCTCGCTATTTCCCTCACCTTCCAACATCCTATCAATTGTATCATCTTTATTTAATCTTTCATAATCAGGTAATTCTTCTATTTTATTTATCCCTAGAAATTTTATAAAATCAAAAGTAGCCATATAATAAGTTTCTCTTTTTTTCTTATCTTGTTTTGCTTCAATTAATCCTCTTATAAGTAGATTTCTTAAAATTAACGCGCAATTTACCCCCCTGATTCTATCTAAGTCAAGTTTAGAAATTGGTCCGCGGTAAGCAATAATAGTTAAAGCCTCTAAACTAGGGCGAGTTAGCTCTCCGGTAGTTTCGTCTTTAATAAACTTTTGCACTATATTAGAGTTATCAGGCGCGCTAACCATCTGATATTTAGTGCTATTTCTAATAATCTGCACTCCCCCCTTTCCTTCTTTGTAATGTTCAACTAATTCGTCGCCTGCTTCTTTAACTTCTTTAGTTGACTTGCCGGCTAAATCAGCCAATTGCTTAATGCTCATAGGCTTTGCCGAAATAAAAAGCAAGGACTCAATTTTGGATTTAATACTCATATATTTGAAGCATTTGAATAATAATTCGTAATATTTGAATTATACTTTATTTATCATAATCTCTTCAAACAACCCTTCTTGCTGAACCGTAATATCTTTTTGTTTAATAATCTCAAGTAAAGCCAGAAAACTAACGATCATATCTGTTTTGGATTTAGATTTACCTAAAATTCTATTAAAACCGAACTTAATTTTATTAATAAGCAATTCCTGGATAGCTGATATTTTGTCTTCAATACTTATTTTGTCTTCTATTTTTTTCTCCTCTAATTCTTCTTCAATTGGTTTAATCTGCTTAATAATTTCTTGAAAAACAATGTTGAGATCCTCTTTTTTTAATTTTTTAGGAGGAGAAAAAATACCTTCCCCAAACCCAACGGCTGCATTTGCGCTTGCTAGCATCGCCTTCCTATTAAACTCTCGGGTAAACATAAATTTTTTCTTTCCAATTATAGTTTCTATGGCAATAGCCGCATCTATAAATTCTTTATACATTCTAAGCTGTTCTTCTAATTCTTCAATTTCCTCATCTTCTTCTAGAATTAAGTATGGCAATAAGGCTTTAGATTTAATATACAGTAACTTTGCCGCCATAACTAAAAAATCCGCGGTTTCAGCCGGATTAGTCTGCGGAAAATTTTTTATATACTCTACGTACTGATCTGCAATCCGAGCCAAGCTTACTTCCGTAATATCCATCTCTTCTTTTTCAATTAACTGTAGTAAGAGCCCAAGCGGACCTTTAAATTTTTCCGTTTTAAAGTTTAGCATAAAATAATTTCTAATTCACCTAATTTCTAATTTCTAATAAAATTATCAAGGTCTGATGACTAACTATTATATCTTCACCATATTTAGCAGTCCTTTCTTCTAAGTCATAACACTTTTCACCTTTATTATTAGACATTTATTTGACATTAAACATTTGACCTTTTATTAGAAATTAGGTGAATTACCTACCCGCCACAACTATATGGGTTTTAGTAGTATTATCATTTATGGAATTATAATTTATTTTTAAAGCACTATGTAAACGGCAGGCGGGGAAATTAGAAATTTTTACTATTTTTTCTTGGCAGCCCTCTTCTTAACCACTTTTTTCTTTTTAGTCAACTTCTCCGGCTTCGCCGCCTTCTTCTTTACTCCAAAACTCCCTAATATTGCTTTTTCCAGTTTTACAAAATCCTTAACCGCCATTTCAATAGAATGGTTATAATTACCGGATGAAAAAACCGCTTTTTTAACTTTAGTTAGTCCTTTGTCCATAACCACCGGCAACTTATGAAGATTGCCAAAAGCGCTCATTGTTCCAGCTTTAATTTTCATCAAATCCTGCATAATTTTCTCTCCGGGAATCTTAACTACCTTTATTTTTTTACCGGTTTGATTACCAATACAAGCGCCTAGCTTCTTAAAATCTAAGTTGTAATCTGCGGGCAGCAACACCAAATAATAATCCTTGTCTGCTTTAACTAGTAATGACTTAGCAATTTCATTTAACTTTTTCTTCATAGTAACCGCCACATCCAAGGCGGTATAAACCGTTTTATGCTCTAAAACTTCGTGCTTCACCCCAGCATTCTCTAAATATTTTACTAATTTTGGGGGAAGTTTACCTTTTGTCTTTTTAATTTTGACCATATTTTTTCTACCAGTCTTTAGACTGGGTTAAAATGCTTTAGCATTTATATTATATTAAATATCTAAAATTTCAAATTTCAAATTTCCCCATCCACACCTACTATTATAGCTTAATTTTATCTTAAATGCAAAAAAATGTATTAGTCCACCTCATATTGGACACCAGACAATTATTAAGCAAATAATCCACAGGAGAGGTTAAATTAAGGCTCCAGTGAAATCTATCAGTATTGTACCATAATAACCAGTCTATTAATTTCTTGTTAAAC
>JBDRJA010000130.1:0-5666 GCA_043815345.1 Patescibacteria group bacterium
TAAAATAGCTTTTGAAATGAGTAGTACGGATTATGCCAAAAAAATGCAGAAAGAAAAACAATTATTATTTAAAAACTTATTTAATAGATAACTGATCTGGCTTCGCCAGCTCAGGCTCATCTTTCAATGAGAAAAGACTACTCTTATTGATAATATTTATCCCCCAAGAGAAAGGAGGGGAAAACACCTAAACTCTAGGGGGAAGGCCGACCCAAGAAAGAATAGAAGCTTTAGTCAGCTTATTATTAAAGTATCACTAAATAATTAAAATAAGATTAAATTAAATAATACATTTTTTTTGACATTTAGCTTAATTTAGGCTAAAATTATTATGAACGCGCATACTACTCTCCAATTCGGCGGGCAGGCAAATCGCGCTTATCCGAATTATTATTAATATAATGTGTTTTTTATTTTATGCAAAAGAAAAATAAAGAAAGTAATAAAAACAATACTAACCCTTTCCCTAAGATGGAAGAGGAGGTTTTGGATTTTTGGGATAAAGCTAAGACCTTTGAAAAATCTGTTGAAAACCCACCCCGTCCTGCGGGCACCCCTCCGAAGGATGGGAATATTAAGGATTATGTTTTTTATGATGGGCCGCCTTTTGGAACTGGTGAGCCGCATTATGGGCATATTTTATCTAGTGTTACTAAAGATGTAGTACCGAGGTATTGGACAATGAGGGGCTACCGAGTGGAGCGGCGCTGGGGATGGGATTGCCATGGTTTGCCGATTGAAAATATTATTGAGCAGGACTTGAAAATTAGCGGGAAAAAAGAGATTGAGAAAATTGGGGTTGCTAAATTTAATGAAGCCTGCCGGTCTAGAGTTTTAGAATATGCGGATATTTGGGAGAAGATGGTTAGGCGGATCGCTCGCTGGGTTGAATTTAAGAATTCTTACAAGACCATGGATTTAAGCTACATGGAATCAGTTTGGTGGGCTTTTAAAGAATTATGGAAGAAAGATTTAGTTTATAAGGGTAGAAAAGTGTTATTATATTGTCCTCGTTGCGAAACCCCGATTTCTAATTTTGAGGTAGCAATGGATAATAGTTATCAGGATATTACGGAGACGTCGGTTTACGTTAAGTTTAAAATCGCGAATTTGAGCGAATCTAAAGCGAATATAGCGAATACTGTTGGAGACGGCAATATGTATATTCTCGCCTGGACGACTACGCCGTGGACTCTTCCTGGAAATGTGGCGTTGGCCGTGGGAAAGGATATAAAATATGTAGTTGCGAAAAGATATGACAGCGAAAGAGATGTTGATGAATATTTTGTTATTGCGGAAGAGTTTTATAATAATAGAATGACAAAGGATTTGGGTGATATGGCCGAATTAAGAGTTGGAGAGGCGGGCACGGATTTAAGGTATGGTAAATATGAGTTAGTTAAAAAATTTAAGGGTAAAGATTTAGTTGGTTTAGAATATGAGCCTTTATTTGATGTGCCGGCTCTAAAGAATAGTGGTAAAAAAATTTATTATGTAGCTGATGCAGACTTTGTTACTACTGAAGACGGAACCGGAGTAGTGCATACGGCAGTGGTTTATGGTGAGGATGATTATAATTTAGGATTAAAGCTGGACTTGCCGGTTATCCCTGCCTTAGATGAAAAAGGCTACTTTAATGAAACCGTGCCGCAATTCAAAGGAGTGTATTTTAAGAAGGCGGATAAGATGGTAATTGCAGATTTAGAAAAGCGCTGCTTGCTTTTTAAAACAGAGCAGACTACTCATCCTTATCCATTTTGCCATCGCTGTAATACGCAATTATTTTATAACGCTATCCCGGCCTGGTTTTTAAACATTGGAAAAATAAGAGATCAACTAATTATACAAAATGAAAAAATAAATTGGTATCCTGAACATTTAAAGCATGGGCGCTTTAAGCAGGGCCTTGAGCAGGCGCCTGATTGGAATATTTCCCGCAATCGCTACTTTGCCACCCCGATGCCGATTTGGGAATGTGATAAATGCGAAGAAAGGGAAATGATCGGCAGCGTAAAAGAGCTTGAAAAAAAGAGCGGTCAAAAAAATATAAAAGATATCCACCGGCATTTTATTGATGATTTATCATGGAAATGCTCAAAATGCGATGGTAAGATGCGCCGCATTAAAGAAGTTTTTGATTGCTGGGTTGAATCCGGCTCTATGTCTTTTGCCCAGATGCATTATCCTTTTGAAAATAAGGAAAGATTTGAAAAGATTTTTCCTGCCCAGTTTATTTCAGAATATATTTCGCAGACAAGAGCTTGGTTTTACGTTATGCATGTTATGTCTACGGCTTTATTTAGTTCTAATAGTTTTGAGAATTGCGTCACAAACGGAGTGATTTTAACTGAAAAAGGCGAGAAGATGAGTAAGTCAAAAAAGAATTATCCTGATCCCTGGAAAGTGATTAATGAGTTTGGGGTTGATTCTTTAAGATTTTATTTAATGAGTTCGTCTTTGATGCATGCCGAGAATTTATTTTTTAATGAAAGAGATTTAAGAGATATTTTTAGAAAAAATGTAATGATACTTTGGAATGTGTATAAGTTTTACAGTATGTTTGCGGGGAAAAACGAGATTCTATCGCTCCGCTCCGCTTCGCTCCAGAATGACAGTATAAATGTGTTGGACAAATGGATTTTAGCTAGGTTAAATGAGCTAGTTGAAATTGTTACTGAAGGAATGGATAATTATGATTTGCCTAAAGCTACTAGGCCGATTACTGAATTTATTGATGATTTATCTACTTGGTATATTAGGCGATCGCGCGATCGTTTTAAGGGCAGTGATGAGGCTGAAAAAAAAGCTGCTTTGCAAACTACTGGCTATGTTTTACAAGAGTTGTCTAAGTTAATAGCCCCGTTTATGCCTTTTATGGCTGAGCAGATTTGGCAGAAAGTTACTGGATATGATTTTAAGGATGAGGAAAAGAGCGTGCATTTGGAGGGATGGTCTTCAAAATCAAGATTTAAGAATGAAGAATTAAGAATTATTGAAGAAATGGAGATTATTAGGAAAATAGTAGAGCTGGGCTTAGCTGAAAGAGATAAGGCGGGGATAAAAGTAAGACAACCGTTAAATGAATTAAGAATTAAGAATTATGAATTAATAATAGATTATGAAGATTTAATTAAAGATGAGTTGAATGTTAAAAATATTTTAAATATAAAAGGCAAGGGTGATATTGAGGTGGAATTGGATACTGAATTAACCCCTGAATTAAAGCAGGAGGGGATGAAGAGGGAGATTGTTAGGTTTGTTAATAATTTGCGTAAAAAAGCAGGGCTTACTATAAAGGATAGAGTGGTGGTTTTTTGGGAAAGCAAGAGTAAGGATATAAAAGAGGTGTTTAATAAATACGGTGATGATATAAAGAAAGATACTTTAGCCGAGGAGATTAAAGAGGGAATTGAAAAAAGCGTTGGAAATAAAGAAGTTATGATTAACGGAGAGGGGGTGGTTTTGGGAATAAAAAAATATCGATAGATTATCATATCGATATTTCAGACAGAATCTTAAATTGTTAATTTTCTTTATGTTACTATGTTACTCTGCAGGCATAATCAGGAATTTCATCTGGGTTTTCTTCTATCTTCGATTCGGCATAATAGAAGATTGTTACCCAGACACTATCCTTCCAGCCAGGGCCAACAATTTTGACTTGTTCTGGCGTTAAATTATATTTATTTAAAAATTCTACGACGCTTTTGTTGTCAAGGTATATGAATTATAAAAAATCCAAAGCGCTAGTTTTATTATCTGGCGGCTTGGACTCAATGTTAGCCGCTAGGACATTGATGGAACAGGGCGTAAAAGTTACTGGGCTTACTTTTATTAGCAATTTTTTTGGGTCTAAAAAAGCGCGGAAGGCTTCGGAACAGCTTGGTATAGAATTAAAGGAAGTTGGTTTTAGCGATGAACATTTAAAGATGGTAAAAAATCCAAAGTACGGCTATGGCAAGAACATGAACCCTTGCATTGATTGCCACGCTTTAATGCTAAGGAAAGCCAAGGAGATAATGGAAAGGGAAGGCTATGATTTTATAGCCACCGGAGAGATTTTGGGACAAAGGCCGATGTCGCAAAATAAAGAGGCTTTAAAAATTGTAGCCGAGTATTCGGGAGTGGGAGACAAACTTGTGAGGCCGATGTCAGCTAAATTATTAGATGAAACAGGACCAGAAAAAGAAGGTAAAGTAATAAGAGGAAGATTGCATAATATAAGAGGGCGCTCAAGGGAAAGACAAAGAGAGCTAGTTGAGAAGTATGGCATAAAAGAATATGCTTCGCCGGGAGGAGGTTGCTTATTAACTGACCCTGAATTTAGCGAAAGGCTTTTAAAGATGTTTGATTGTTGGCCGGACTGCAATGGGCAAGATGTAAAATTGTTAAGATACGGACGAGTATTCTGGCTGAAAAAACGAATGGCCGCGAATGAAAAAACGAATGGCTGTGAATATTCCTTAATTGTTGTAGGAAGAAACAAAAATGAATGCGAGAAGTTGGAAAATTTAGCGAAGAAAGGAGATGTGGCGATGGAGTTAAAGGACGTGAAAGGACCACTTACTGTGCTAAGAATTTTCAATTTTCAATTTTCAATTTTCAATGATTTTGAAGTTCAGGTTCCAGAAAAGTTGAAGATGAGTGAGATGAAGCTAGGAGAAGAGAAAAGTGAAGAGGAAATTTTGCAGATAGCCGGGATTTTAACCGGATGGTATTCGCCAAAGGCAAGAGGTAAGAAAGTAAAGATAAAATTAAAGAGCAGAGATTAAATATATAGATAAAGAAAAATTCAAAGAAGGTAAAATTAATTAATAAAATAAATAAAATCACTTGAGATTAATTAAATGTTTCATGTTTCATGATATATGTTTCATGTTTCATGAACTAATTTTATGAAAAAATTTTTAATCATTCTATTGATTGTTGTAGTCGTAGGCTTTTTATACGCCTGGAGCCTGTACAACAAAATGGTAACCGCTAATGAGGGTGTTGATACCCAATGGGCGCAGGTAGAAACCCAATATCAACGGCGTTTTGATTTAATCCCGAATTTAGTTGAATCAGTTAAGGGTATAATGGAGCAGGAAAAGGAAGTATTTGCTAATATTGCTGAAGCCAGAACTAAATATGGTGGCGCGGCTAGTGTTAGTGAAAAAGCGGCCGCTGCCGGGCAGGTGGAAAGCGCTTTGGCTAGATTGCTTGTTGTTATGGAAAATTATCCGGAGTTAAAATCAGCGGAAAATGTGCAGACCTTAATGGTGCAATTAGAAGGAACAGAAAATAGGATAAGCGTTGAACGTAAAAGGTTTAATGATTTAGCTCGAGATTATAACGTGATGATAAAACGTGTTCCGGCTAAAATTTTTGCTTCCTGGCTCGGCTTTGAACCTAAGAATTTTTTTGAAGCAGTTGAAGGCTCAGAAACAGCTCCGGCAGTGGAATTTTAGCAATTTGTAAAAAATATCCAATAATCAATAACCAAATTCCAAATAATAATCAATAAGTAATAATTCATAATTATTGATGACTTTGTTGCACGAATAATTTTTTAGACAAAATCATCCTATGTTCATTAAATTTTAGACAACTAGATAACTATCCGGCATACCAAAACTTGTCATTTTATTAAGTATTGAAACTGATAATAAAAATTCTGCTTTTTG
>JBDRJA010000131.1:0-48506 GCA_043815345.1 Patescibacteria group bacterium
AAATAATAATCTTATTTGCGAACAGCCTTTTTTTTATTAATTTTTTTAATACTAGCTTTTATTTTATTTTTATTTTTATATAATAATTCTGCCATTACCCATTCTTCTGGAGAATCTAAATCTACTGAACGCCATTTAGGGCAAACAACTGCTTTAGTCTTTTTAGTTAAAATCAATTTTTCTTTAAGCAAGGCTTCAGTATTAATAATATAGACAAAACAGCCGTTTTGCAGATAGGCCGGCTTTAATTTTTGCGTATCATTTGACCGCCCCTCCTGTCCATTTACTAAAATCATATCGTTTTTAGGGCTTAGGTGATAAAGCTTTGGATGAGTCGGGCAGACTGTTAATACTGTAGTCGCGTCAGTATTTTCATACATTTCCCAGCAATCCATAATATCCTTCATCTCCCTTAAGGGGCTTGTTGTCTGTAAGATCATCACATGTGTCGGTACATAACCTTCGTCTTTTTTTAGTTTTTTTAAGACATGAAAAAGGCTATAGATATAAAGCGAGCCGTCTTGAGCTAAATGAGCCGGACGTAGGAAAGGCACTTCCGCCCCATACTTTTTGGCTATTTTAGCAATTTCAGGAGAGTTAGTGTCAACCATGTAACGGTCAATAATCGGACAGGCTAAACCTTGCTCAATAGTATAAGCAATCAAAGGTTTTCCTAAAAAATCTCTGATATTTTTATTAGGAATTCTTTTTGATCCGGAGCGAGCCGGAGTAATAGCTAATACTTCTTTTCGCATAATTTTATTTATTAATTTTTAAATATTTAAACTCTTAATAAATTAAATGGATAGCTACAAGAGAAAATAAATTCCCTGCAGCTATCATGCTCATAAAACAACTTTTTCTTTTTTTTGATATAAAAACTGCCAAATATCTTCCTTAATAAGAATAAACGCTCCTAAATATAGTATCATTCCTATTAGTTGGGCTATTCCAAATGTTTCCTGTAAAAAAATTACTCCTAATAAAACGGCTAAAAAAAGAAATGTGCCTCTAACCACCAGCATCTTCATAGCGATAAATACATTCTTATATTTATAGCTAGTGATATTACATACCCACTGGCCTACTACCAGAGCGCCAAGAACAATAGATAGCATCCAGAGCAAAGGGTAGGGAGGGTCAGTGCTAACCAGTAAAGACAAGTTGCCTCTTGCTGTTAAAATTAGCAATGCCAGCATAACTACCATTGATCCGCCGAGAATATTCATTACTAGAGGGCTAGTGGTGTCTTTTATCTTAAAACTTATTCCCTGAATAGCGGCGGCAAAAAAGGAAGCTACAATTGACAACCAGATCCATAAAGGAAGCATCCTCATAGCATTTATCCCGCCAATTTCTGGCCAGTTAAACATAGAATAAGTAGCTAAAATAGCTACCCCAATACCTATAAATTGGCGTTTACTAAATTCTTTTTTAAACCAAAAACGATCTAAAACAGCGCCCGGAATTATAGATAAACTAAAAATAAAAGAAAAAATTATCATCTTTCCGCCCAAGTTAAAAACAACAAATGCTAGAATATCAATAAAGAATATTACAATTCCAAACAAGCTTAACCAAAAAAAATCTCTCCTCCTGTAAAACAGTTTTTCTCCCCTGATCCAAGCAATAATTAAGCTTATTAGAACTTGAAAAAGACTTAGCGCTAGAACCATTATTATTACCTGATCAATAATTTCCATCTTCAATCCAGCTTTCTTCATTATCAGTAAAGATATAGCGCCGGCGACTGCTTCTCCCCATGCCCAGTAAATCCAAGATCCTTTAGTTTTTTTCTTTAATTTTTTATTCATGTTACCTCCTTGTTATTTTAAAGGTCGTATATTTAAACATTATCTATTTACTTTTTTAAATACTATTCTCTGATGGCTGCTAATCTTCTGTTTATCTATAACCGCCTGCATTAACGGAATAAAGTCTTTTAATTTTTCTAAATAATCATAGTTATCATCATAAACTTTCATAGACAAATAATCAACCACGTCAAGCCCATAATAATCAATTGAATAAACTTCAAATCCAGTCTTTACTGCTAAATAATCCAAAGACTTTTTATCAAAAAAACATAAATGAATAAAAGGATATATATTATTTTGTCGTCCTTCTTGTAAAACAAAAGATAAAGAATGAATATTCGGGGTATAGGCTAAAACAAAACCGCCGGATACCAGTTTTTCATTTAACATTTTAAACATCTTAATCGGATCTCTTAAATGCTCTAAAACATCAAACAAGGTTATAATATTATAATGATTATTGGGTTCATTTTCAAGATCGCTTTTAGCTACATTTAATTTTTTCTCTCGGCAAATATCTACTAAAAAATCCGCCAGCTCTAGGCCTTTATATTTTATTCCTTTATCTTGTAAATGATCTAAGAAATATCCCGGCCCGCAGCCTACGTCTAAAAGATTTATTTCATTTTTCGGAATTTTAATTTTTTCTAAAATATAATTTAATCTTTCAGTAGCGTAAATTTTTTTTCTATATTCATAATTATTTATAACGTCATTTTTTACATCTTCAAGGGCTGTGTCACTATCATAAACTTTCTTTTCGTCTACTAATTCTAAATTAACATTAGGCGACACCATCCCGCATGTTTGGCATTCAAAAAGAAAATAGTCTTTATATTTGAGAAATTCAAAGCCCTCTTTGCCGCCGCATAAAATGCATTTAAATTCATTCGGCTTTCTAACGGCATTCGTAAATAACCCCATTATATAGCGTCGATACTCAAGCGCATTTTTATAAAAATTATTATCCCTTGATTTTTTCGGATCTATATTGAAAATTTTATAACCCTTTAATATGTCTCTCATAAATTTATTAACTAACTTGATGTTTTAATCTCCATTCCCCGGCCTTTTTTTCCCATAAATGCGGAGAACGGAATTGATCAGCTAACTCCATAAAATAATCTCTATCCATTATCGGGTGCTTAAACATTTTTGAAGCTATAGGAAATTCATTTTTATCTATGCTTAAATATTTATATACTTCTTCGGAAAATCTTTCAGGATATTCGTGCTCAAACCTTTTTACTAAAGCCACTCCTTCTTCCCTGGTTATATCACCGGAACGAATTTCTTGGGAAGCGTCATAAGTAGCCCGGCCAATACCGAATTTTATTAAAGTTGTAAAATAATGAAAATCATCAATTTTATCATCAATACTGTTGTACTTGCTGTAAGTCCCGGAAGTTCTTTCGGGCGACGCCTGAAAATCACCATGTTCTTGAGCGTAATAATAGCAGGCTTGAGGGTGCCACTTTAAATAATAGCCCAAATAATGAACTTCAATCTTTTTCTTTTTTAGTTCTTCTGGATTGGCTGGCATATAAGGTTGTAAATCATATTCTCCAACGCTATATTTTTCTTTTAAATCTTTCAAGGAAATTCCGCCCAAAAATATTTTTGATTTGTCTTTAGATGTAAAATAAGACCAATCGCGTAGAGCTTTTTCCATATCGGCCACTGGATTACCATACTCGGCTTCATGTTCTCCATAAAATACCAAAGGTATATTGTATAAAGCCGCCATTTTAGGCGCTAAAGATTTCTGGCCGATTATAAAGGGTTGGAAAGGATGGAAAAGATTCTGCACCGCTAATCTAGTTAAGAGACGGTGTATCTTGCCATTTGGGGTAAATAGTATATTATCTAATCCCGAATGAATCCAGGCCTGAAAATTTTGCCAGCCCCAATCAGTATAAATATGAGGCGCCCAGGTAACTGTTAAGGGGTGCATTTTATATTTATATTTTAAAATATGCGTTGTATAAAAACTATCCTTACCGCCAGACCCGGGGATAAGGCAATCGTAAGATCCGTCATCTTTACGATAACGATCGCAAAGCGCTTTTAATTCTTCTTCCCGCTCATGCCAATCAATATTTTTCTTTTTTTCAGCCACCCGGCAAGCGTCACATACTCCTTCTTCATTAAAGTTAATAGTCTGCTTCTTAGAATCTTTAGTATGTTCATACTCAACCGCCGAATTAGGTCTTTGGTTTGAAATAACACACTTTTTACAGAATTTTACTTCGGACGGCAAGCCGTATTTTGTTTTAATTTTATTACTCATAATAAACTTATAAAATCCCTTATTATTTTAAGGCCCACTGGCCCGCTTTTTTCCGGATGAAACTGGCATCCGTAAACATTGCCCTTGCGCACAGAACTGCAGAATTTATGATCTCCGTAAATCGTAATAGATAATACATTCTTCTTCGCCACTGGTTTTAAAATATATGAATGCACAAAATATACTTGATCTTTTTCTTTTATAGATTTTAATATGGTATTAGCCCAGGCATTTTTGTCAGGTGGAGAAATTCTATTCCAGCCAATATGCGGTATTTTTTCTTCTTTAACTAAATTAGGAAATTTAACAACCTCGCCTTT
This sequence comes from Patescibacteria group bacterium, assembly GCA_043815345.1. GTDB lineage: Bacteria > Patescibacteriota > Patescibacteriia > Patescibacteriales > CAYMCJ01 > JBDRJA01. The sequence goes on from JBDRJA010000131.1 coordinate 4,428, forward strand.
AATTATATCTAACCCGCTAACAACACCGAACTCATGACCTTTGCTTAATAGAAGTTGAGCGCCTAGGCATATGCCTAGAATAGGTTTATTCGCACTGGCGATTTCTTTTACAATCTTAACTAATCCCCTTACTTCAAGACCTCTCATGCCAGCTTTGAAAGACCCCACGCCTGGTAAAATTACTCCGTCTGCTTTCTTTATCACTTCTTCATCTTCGGAAATAATAATATCAGCGTTAAGATGCTTAAAAGCTCTAGATAAACTATATAAATTACCTACCCCGTAATCAATAATTACAATTCTGGATTTTTTCATAGTCATGGTATTCTAACATTAATATTTTTTCTTTTCAAAAAATTCTTAATTTTTTTTACAGTAAATTCTTTATAATGCAAAATTGATGATACGCCCAGAGCGTCCGCTCTTCCCTCTTTAACCGCCTGCTCTAAAGAATCTAAACTACCTGCTCCGCCATGAGCTATTACTGGTATTGGCGCTAGCTGGTTAATTTTTTTTAATAAATCAATGTCGTATCCATCTCTAGTGCCATCCTTATCAATTGATGAAATTAATATCTCCCCGACGCCCAATTTGACTGCTCTTTTAGCCCAAGAAATTACTTCTAACCCGGTCCTTTCTCTGCCGCCGTCAGTATAGACTTCATAGCTGCCGTCAGTTTGCTTTTTAGCTTCAATAAATAAAACTATACATTGTGACCCAAACTCTCTAATGGCTTTATTAATAAACTCTGGCTCCTTTACTAGATGGGTATTAATGGCCACTTTATCGGCTCCAGATCGCAAGGCATTATTTATATCCTGGATAGTTCTTACGCCCCCGCCAGCTGTGACCGGTATAAAAATATCTTTAGTGACTGATTTTAATAATTTGAAATCTAGATTACGTTGATACAGGCTAGCCACAATATCAAGGTAAATTATCTCGTCCGCGCCTGCTTGATAATAACGTACGGCTAGTTCTTTAGGATTACCCACAACTCGCAGCGCCTCAGTTTGTATAGGCTTAACTACATTCGGCCCCTTTATATCTAGTCTTGGAATAATTCTTATATTTTTCATTTATTTCTTAGAATTATCTCTAGTATAATGCCTAGCTCCTCTAAACTTAGTTATCTTGCCGCTATATAAATCAGCTAATTGTTGAATTAACCATCTAGCCTCGTCCATGTCTCCTTTTGTGTGTTTATAATGATCAAGTATTAAATCAGTGTTTATCTCTAAAAGCAACTCATAGGCTTTTTTGTCCGGCATATCCATAATATTTATTAACATCAAATCTGAATTTTTAAATTTTTTAAAAAAATCCTCTGGCCCCTTTAACTTGCCTTGATCAATTAATTTATAATACAGATCCGAACCCGGATACGGAGTTACTGGCCTAATAGTACGGCATTGATAATAGGTATTATACTCTTTTATAAATTTGACGTTTCGCCTTAAGGTGCGTTCGTCATCCCCTAAATTATTCCAGATAAAATTTAAACCCATACCAACGCCGCCGATATCTTTAATTAATTTAAGAACTTCTATATTCTTTTTAACGGTTGTATTTTTATTCATTAATTGTAAAACTTTGTCGTCGCTTGACTCAAAACCAATACAAATAAATTGGCAACCGCACCTTTTTAAAATCTCCACAATTTCTTTATCCATTATATCAACCCGGGCGTCACAAAGAAATTTAATTTTTAAATTATTATCTTTTAACGCTTGTTCAAATTCTAGAAGCCGTTCTTTGCTAAAAACAAATAATTCATCCTCAAAAAGATAGCAGTTAATTCCGTATTTTTCATATAATATTTTTAATTCTTCAATTACATTCTTTATGCTCCTTGCTCTAATTCCTTTTTCCATCCGATAACAAAAATTGCACCTATTGATACAGCCTCGGCTAGTAATTATTACCAGACTCTTTTCATGCGGCTCCTGATTATACATCCGGCTACAAGTTGTATATTTATCCATGGGGAATATTTCCCAAAGGGGCATTGGAATTTCGTCTAAATTGGTAACTAATTTATTTTGACCGGTTAATTTTAATTCGTTATTATCTAAATACGCTATTCCTTTTACTTTAGATAAATCGCCGTTTTTGACTTTGCATTCAAGCAGGTCAACAATGGTATTTTCGGCTTCTCCTATGGCTATTATATCGGCTTTAGTTTTTTTAAGCATATATTCGGGAATGGGCGAAGGGCCATGGCCGCCAAGGACAAACCAAGCAGTTTTCTTGTTTTCATTAATAACTTTACATAAATCTATAATAGTCTCTTTAAATCTCGCTGCTAAAAAACCCAGGCAGATCAAATCATAATTATTTTTTTGTAAAAAATCTGCTAACTGTTGGTTAGTATAATGGAACACATCCATGGAATAAGCTTCTACATGAGCGCCATTCTTATTAAGCATTGCCGCCAAATATGCAGGGCCTAAAGGAAAATGATTATCTTCCTGATAAAGATCATGAATTATAAATAATACTTTATTATTTTTAGTAAACATACTAAATCTTATTTTCTTAAATTAAACATCTTATAATAATAAGATTCTTTATCTTTCAACATCTTGTCTGGCGATCCTTCCTCTACAATTTTTCCGTCTTTTAATATCATTAACTTATCAGAATTAATAACCGTTGACAATCTGTGGGCAATAACTAAGACAGTCACTTTATTTTTTAAATTTTCTATAACCCGCTGTATCTTAATTTCTGACTCATTATCCAAGGCGCTGGTGGCTTCGTCTAATATTAATATTTTTGGCTGTCTGGCTAAAACCCTGGCTATTACTATGCGCTGACGCTGGCCAACCGAAAGCGACATTCCTCTTTCACCGATAACAGAAGAAAAATTATCTGGTAAGCTTTGAATAAAATTATATATATTAGCCATCTTAGCCGCTTCTTCCATTTCTTTATTAGTAATTGATTTATCATAAAATTTAATATTATTGGCAACAGTATCATTCATTAAAAATATATCCTGCGATACATAGCCAATATTTTTCCTCCATTTTTCCATATTAATGTCGGTAATATTTCGGCTATCCAATAAAATTTCACCTATAACCGGGTCCAGCAAACGTAAAAATAAATCAACCATGGTGGTTTTCCCAGCTCCTGAAGAACCAATTAATCCGACCATCTCTCCTTTTTTAATCTTAAAATTTATACCTGATAATACTTGCCTGCCTGATGAATATGAAAAACCGACATTTTTAAATTCTAATTCATTATTAAATTTAAAATTCTCTGACCCGCCCTTGGCTTCTTTACTTTCAAGGGCTTGTTCCTGATATTTTAAAACGCTTTTTAAATAAGGGGCGACTTCGTTTGTGGTATGCAGGTTTGCCTGCAGTTGCTGAAAATATATAAACATTCTCTGAACTAAATATATAATTACCGCCAAAGAAGCGAAGTTAAAGCCGGGCGTTTTATAAGTAAAAGCAAAAATTAAGCAAATGAAAATTAGGCTTATGGGTTGCATCATTGAACCGCTAATATTCGCCAATAAAAATATTTTAATTTTGAATTTTCTTAACTTATTAAAATACTCTTTGCCTATATTTTCTACTTTTTCGCCAATCGCCATTGCCTTAACTGTTTTCATGCCAATAATATTTTCATTTACAAAATGCGCAACTTGCTTGTTTACAACTTCGGCTTCGGTAGATACTAACCGACTTCTATATATTAAAGGCTTAAAAACAAGAAACAAAATTCCGCCGGTAATAAAAACAATGATAGTAATATACAAAGAAATATTAATTGCCACGATTGTATATATTGTTAAAGATGCCAAAATCGTAAGCACCGTGCCAATTTGTTCTAAAAGTATTGATCCAGTTTTAATATTTGTCATTAATATAGTTTCTAAATATCCGACTTTTTGCTTAGATAAATACGGCCAGGCAGATTGCAGGGTGGTATGGAATATATTATTTCTTGTTTTTTCTTCATATTCAGCCGTTATTTTAATTTTTATATAACTAATTATAACTAAAGTAACTGCTCTTATAATAAACATTAATGAGATAAAAATAAGTAAATATTTGACGCTAAAATTAATATTTAGAAATGAAAATGCGTTACCGATAAATTGCGATATTGGGTCATCGGCTACTCCACCCTGGCCACCCATAGCAATAGAAAATAAAGGAATCAACGCATTCACGCCAATTCCTTCTAAAATACCGCCAATAAAGCCTAGCCCGGTTAAAATTATAATTTGCAGCTTGTATTCGCCAAAAGCTTGCTGCGCTAGTCGTAGTATTATTACTATTCGGCTGTCTTTTAATAGTATCATCTATTTACCACTTATTAATTTTATTAACGACTTTTTGTTTTATATTTAAATATGATCTTACTGCTTTTTTCTCAACCTTGGGCGACACTAGACGCAGTATTTCTTTGCCCAAAATACGATATTGCCCACCAACCTTATTAGCCCTAATAAACCCATTTTTAAGCATGCGCTTAATAGTACTATTACTTATCTTTAATAGCTCTTGAGTTTCATTAGTGGTATAGACAGCATTTGATTTTATCTCTTGGTCCATATATATTTTGTTATATATATCATTATATATTAGAAGGTCAAAAGGTGTCAATAGGTGTCAAATTCTCATTTTTTATGTAAAAAATCAGTTTATCATTAATAAATAATGTAAATTCAAAATACAAAAAATACCAGCCATAACAATCAATGTTTTTCAAGCTTAGTTATGTATTTAAAATAGAAAGGTATGTAGTGCCTAAAAGTCTTAGCTAGATTTCTCCAGCTAGACTGCTTTAAAACAGACTTATAACCATAGAAACCAAAAAATATCCAGGTGTATAACCCCGAAAGAGGAAGCGATATAAGAAGCTTGGTAAATGGTCTTAACACTGGAAACTGTACTATAATACCAAAGAGTTTGTGCAAATTTATTATTTGGCGGTTTAATTTCTTATTACCAAAATCAAGTATTGAAGTTGTCTTATTTGAAACATGTATTTTTTCAAAATCTGAATTAAACATACCCTTTTCAATGGCTATTTGTTCTATTTCCGTTCCGGGATAGGGGTATAAAATTGAGCTCCAGGCGAACTGCGGCCTAACTTTTATATTAAAATCAAGTGTCTCAAAATCTACTTCAAGCGGGTTCTCAACTGGCAGACCTATTAAGTTTTGTGTAAAAATATTAATTTTATTTTTTCGAAGTATTTCACTTGACTGCAGTATTTGTTCATTTGTAATTGAGCGTCTGAGGATTTTATCGGCTACCTCATTATTGCCGCATTCCACTCCCATCCAAACATATTTACATCCAGCTTTTTTAAGAAGCCTCCCAATTTCTTCCTGGCACATTAGATTTGCGCGGACATTACAGCTAAATGGCAGATTTATCTCACTAGAAAATTTTTCAGCGAATTCTTTTAGCCACCCCTTTGGCTTTAACAAAAACGTATCATCGTCAAGGCATACATTATCCAGGCCGTAGTTAGCCTTAACCTGTTTCATTTCAGCAATTAAGTTATCTACGGATCTATAACGAAGCAAAGATCCTTTACCGCGGGTCATTCTATTATAGGTATGGTTAAAGCAGTAAGTGCAATTATAGGGGCAGCCGCGCATAGCCATGAAAAGCTTGTTTCCCTTAGATGCTATTACTGGGTCAGCGCTATACATAATTTCCCTGTCGGGAAACGGCAGGCTGTCAAGGTCTTCAACGAGAGGCCCGAGTTCATTTCTAATAATAGTGCCGTCAGATTTCTTAAAGAAAAAATTATTTATGTTTAAATAATTTTCCCCATGCTCCAACTTTTCCAGAAGTTCAGGAAAAGCAATATCCCCTTCGCCCCGGCAGACAGCATCCACGCCTTCCTTTCTAATTATTGATGGGTGGAAGGTGGCGTGGGGACCGCCAAATACAGAGAAACATTTATAATGTTTCTTTATCATTTTATTTAAATCAAGGTGGTAATTATGCTCACCAGTCATAATGCTGTAGGCGATAACTTTAGGCGCATACTCTTTAACTTTGGCGACAATTTCCTCGTCAGAATACTCTTCGGTTAGAATTAATTTTGCTTCATGCTTCCGATCTTTTATTATGCTCGAGAGTGTCATTATTCCAAGCCGTTCTTGCATGCCCGTATTTTTCTGTAAAAAGAGGACTTTCATAAGTAATTTATTCTTTAATTTATATACAATACCCAAATTATGTTCCAATTAGAATGAATTTGTGAAGACATGGGGAAATAACGGTTCGCGGGCTATTTATAAATCGTATATTCTAAATAATATTAAAATTTATATATAAATATATCGTTACTCTGAAATACTAATTCTGTATCTGAAAATTGATTAATAATCTCTTCTTCCAACGGACCAGTTGATAATATATAATCCAAACGATATTTCTTTAATTCTGTTTCGAAATCTTTCGCCAAAAATTCTTGATAATCTTTCGGGAATTTTTTTAATCTTTCTTCTAGTAATGGGTCAAAAGAATCGGGAAATTGCCTTACGTTATGTATGCCTTGCCAATTAGAAGCTAGAACTCCCTGGATTGCTCTCTTATTATCTTCTAAATATTGACTAATATTTTCACGGCCGATTCCGCCTAAACGTATATTTACCATATAATTATAATGAAGACGTTCGGAAGGCATTAAAGAAAATCCCCAACCACCGGCATAAACATTGCAATGAGTGAAAGCGGGGATTAAATTATTTAAACCATAGCCCTCTTTTTTAGGCTCAATAACAAGAACTACGCAATCTTTCTGACGATTATTCAACCAATCAAAAGCTGGTTTATATGTTTGTAATTTAGTAAAATAATTAAAATTATTACTATAGGTTCCGGCTTGAATCCAAATACCATAAACGAAAGATGAACTAATTACTATTAGCATTATTAGCCTCCATAAATTCCAAAATTTTATTTTAATTACATTATAAATTAATACCAATACTACGACCATTGATAATGGTATGGTATATTGAACAAAATGGAACGGCCAAATCGTAATCCCGGTAATTATTTGCTGACTAAAAACTAAAAAACCTCCAAAAATAAATGATAAACAAAATATACGCCAAGGTTTTAAGTTTGATAAGCTAAATTGCCCCTTAGAAATTGATCTATTATTAACAATTAATCTAAGCTTTTTGTAAAATGTGGGAACGGACAAAATGAAATAAAATAGCAAAGTAGCTAATAAAACTTTATTAAATATCGGATAATGCGTATAAAATAAGCCTGTCCTAAGAACAGACTCTTTATATAACAAACTTTTATTTGCCTGATATGACATATACCAATATGGTAAAGTTAATATAATTGTTAAAAAGCCTATCACAGCAAAACCTTTAACTATAACAAACTTCTTTAGCGCAAAATAAATAATGCTTAATACTGCTAAAATTGATAAAGCTAAGCCCCAGCTGAAAAAATAACTACCAATCATTAAAGATAAAAAAATGCTAGCAAATATAATCAATGTTTTTTTGTATTTATTATTATTTGCAATTGACCAAAGGCATAACAAAAATGAAAATAAAAAAATAGCTCCTAACACAGGGTTAACAGGCCTTGACCACAAAAGAAAACTACTCGCAATTCTATCCCCCGTTAAATAGATCCATAAACTTCGGTAATCCACTAAGTCATAGCCCAAAACTATGAGCAGGGCTCCGCTAATTGCATTTATTTTATTAGACAATAAATTAACATTTGCTGCGAGCTTATGAATTAAAAAATAAGCCAAAAGGAATAAAATAAAAGGTAAAATAAATTTACTGGCGATTGATACATTCGTTAATGAAATTCCAAATAATAAACTCGGAAGAGCATAAAACATCTCTCCTACGGGGGGCATTAGCGGCCACTCATCTTTATATTCAAAAAATACCGGAGATCCTAGTAGATAGTGCCCGTCTATAATATCTCTCATCCTGAATAAATAAGCGTCTTCGTTGGCAGTGCCCATCATTGGTATGCCTTGATACTTATCTCCTAAGGACATAATACCAATAAGATGGGGCATTAAATAAATCAGGCCTACTAAAGTTGCAAAAATTAAAGCTAAATAATGTTTCTTTAAAAAAATTTTAGTTTTATTCATAGTCTACTACTTTTTTCCAACAAAATAAAAACCATAAGCTATATTTTCGCTGGTTGAAAATTTAGAAATTAAAAAATCAATTAAATTTAAGGGGGATAATATTATCAAAAAAAATAAAAAAAATATCTGTTGAATCTTGGTAAACCCCAAGCTCAAAATAGTTGCCAGCCATTCACTAAAAATATAAACCAGGGCTGACGTCGGTCCGCATCTAACCCCGCATTCAATTTCCTTAAAACTTTTTAACATCTCTCTCATGCCCAACTTAGTCCACCGATAATAATCACTAGGAGATGAGTGGAAGCTAGCCACAAATGGCACAGCTAGATATAGAATTCCTTCTGGTTTTAATACTCTATATATTTCTCGGACAATAACCTCTGGATTTTTTACATGCTCTAAAACAAATTCATTAATAACCGCATCTATTGAGTTGTCAATAAATGGAAGCCTGGCTATATCAGCGACAATGTCAACGTTCTGAAACGGATAAAAATCAATATTAATAACATCGTCCCTAACTCTTTTTACCCCCGAACCAAGATTTAAAATTATTTTGTCTTTATTTAACTTTTCTATCGCCTTTTTGGCATTTTTACCAACAAATGATGCTCCAAGAATTATATAAACAAAAGAAAAAAAACGAGGATATTTTTTAAACAAAAGCTTTATTTTATTTACTAAAATATCCTTATTGTCCTCTGTGAAACCCCGGCCAGCATTCTTAATAAAATGGGCTTTATTATCCTTTACAAAAAAAAATTCTTCGTCCTTTTTAAGAGGAATTTCTTTATTATTTATTTGAAGGCTTAATTTACTATCTTCTTTATTAATTTTCATTTTTTTACCATTACAATCCATCCGCAATTATTTGGCGGAGGAGTAATTTTTATCTCTCTAAATTTAAGATCTTTAAACAAGGCTTGAATTTCCTCTTTTCTCCAATAGTTAGCTACTTCCGGAATTAGCTGATCAAAGACTATACTATGTATATGCCAAAATTTAAAAGTTGACAGCTGTTTTAAATAATCGCTTGGGCCCCTAAAAATTTTAATAAACATCCAGAGTGGAATTGATAAAAAATAACTCAAAAAATGAACTAAGGGCAAGGGTAACTTGGAAGTAACATTCTTTCTAATCGGATTTATGTATTTTATTATCCATCTATACCCCTCATAACTATAAACCCAAAGCAACAAAATTCCGCCTTCTTTTACTGAGTCAAGTAATTTCTTTATAGCTTGCGCGGGGTCTTTCAGGTGGTGTATGACGCCAATACTAAACACCATGTCAAATTTATTTTGCCAATCAATATCATAAATACTCTTAAATATTATATGGGCATTATTAAATTCATTTAAATTCTTTTTAGCAGCTTCTACTGATCTCTTGTCATAATCAAATGCTACTAACTCTTTCGCTCCCCACTTAAGCGGCCAGTAACTATTCCGACCCATTCCACAGCCGGCATCTAGCACTTTTCTGTCCTTAAAATCTTCTGGTCCCAGAGGATGAATCCAGTTTCTGAATTGTTTTTCATAATTTGAATCTAAGTTGGAATATTTATCCCATTCAAATCCAAAGCGGTCGCTTGATGACATACTATTTTTTACAAATAAAAATAAATTCCATTTGATCAAAACCGCCTACCCAGAAACACCAAATACGGCTGCAAAAAGACGGGCTTAAATTCGCTAAAAAAGAAATTACTTTATTTAATATTTTTAAGATTTTAATCGCCGCCAGCCCATAGCCCATGCTTGGCAATAAGTGAAAAAATGACAGCCAGCTTAATTTTAGCTTTTGTAAATCAAATTCCACTCCGAAAAATCCAGATTTAGTAAAACTTTTATTAAAATAAAGCGGGAAAGTAATATCAAAACCATGAGCATGTTCGGCATGAGTAAAACCCCGGCTAAAATGCGGTACTTTAATAATTAGCTTGCCTTTTGGTTGTAAAATCCGATGTAATTCTTTCATTACTAAAAAGGGCTTATCCAAATGCTCTAAAATATGCGAAACCTGTATAAGCTCAAAGCTGTTATCAGGAAAGGGGTAAGGAAAAACATTTAAGTTATGCAGGACATCTGGATTAGTCATTTTATTCCAGTCAATATTAATGTATCCTTCTTTTCGGTCAACTCCCGCTCCTAGATTAAGTTTTTTGATATTATCATTCATAATTATTGACATTTTAGTAGAATGTAACTAATATTATAGATATTATCGTTCATTCTATTCATATTTAAAAGGAGGTTTAAATTGCAAACTTACACACATATAAATGTAGGTATATTAACAAGTTTGATATTTTTCGCGCATGACATGATATTATTTATTAGCTTCCTCATTGGTTCAGTTGCTCCTGATATAATATTTATTCCTAAATTATTATTGGATAAAATAAAAAATAAAAAACCCTTTGTTGATCAATCTAAAATGTTTAGTTTGCTTTGTGAAATAGCTAGTTCTCTTCCTCTTTGGGTCTTGCTAACAAGAATCTTAAGCTATAATTTTACACTCTTTATTTTGTTTTTAGCTGGATCAACACATTTACTTATTGATATTTTAACCCACAGCGAGAAAAAATACAAAAAGACAGATCCTTCATATATTTGGCCAATTTATCCTTACCTGACTAACTATAAATTAAATGGAGCTTGGGAATACCGCTATGATTATGGAGTACTGGTTCCTAAACCTTTGGAGTCAATAATCTTTTTCACCACGGCAATGGCGTCACTGTATTTAGCTATTATCAAATACTACTAATCTTGACTAAAATTACCAGTCAAGATTTTTTTATTCCAACCATTTACTCCACCACATCTGAAAAACCATTAAAGTCCAAATTAATTTACGATTGTCTTTTTTCTTAAGAAAATGATCATTCAAAAGCCTATTAATATAATTATAATCAAATAATCCTTGTTTTACCAATTTTTCTCGGGAAAGTAATTTAAGCGCTAAAGGTTTTAGTTCTTTGGTCAGCCATTCAGCCATTGGTATACCAAATCCTTTTTTAGGACGATTTATTATTTCTTTAGGTAATTTATCTTCCATTAACTTTTTAAAAATATATTTAGTTTTCAACCCCTTAATTTTAAAATCCATGGGGATATTATTTACAAAATCAACTACTTTATAATCAATTAACGGTGTCCGCACTTCTAGAGAATTGTACATGCTAGCGCGGTCCGCCTTGACTAATATATCGTCCATTAAATACATCCGCAAATAAAGGTATATTAATTGATTATAAAAATTTTCTCCTTTAACATTTTTTAAATAATTATCAATATCATTAAATTCATTTTCTGCATTTATCTTATTTAAAACGTGGGGGAGAAATAATTTCTTTTTTTGCGCAGAGGTGAAAGACCCCAGCCATCTTTGGTCTCGATATTTTTTTTCTCCATAAAAACCTTTAACAAAACTCTTGGCAGCAAAATCAAAACTTATATTTTTAAAAGACGTGGGTAAACTCAAAACAATTTTTTCAATTATTTTTTTTCTTAGCCACTCGGGTATTTTTTCATAAACTTCTGCAAACTTATGAGCTCGAAAGGTATCATAACCACAAAATAATTCATCACCGCCATCACCTGCCAGGGAAACAGTTACATGCTCCCGGGCGAATTGCGATAAGAGATAAGTGGGCACTATCGAAGCGTCGGCCAATGGCTCGTCAAGTAAATCAGCGATCTTAGGAATTAATTCCAATAAATCGCTGGCGCTTAATATTTTTTCATGATGTTCTGTTTTTAAATACTTGGCTACAAGTCTCGCATATTTGGATTCGTCAAAACTTTGTTCCCCGAAGCCAATCGAAAAAGTTTTTATTTTTTGTTTACTATTTTTTTGAGCATAATAGCAAATCGCACTACTATCAATTCCCCCGCTCAAAAATACTCCTAACGGTACATCACTCATCAATCTTTCTTTCACTGCCTTATCAATTTTGTCATCTAGCCTCTCTACTATGTCATTAAAATTATAATCCTTACTTTTTTCCTCAAATTTTATATCCCAGAAACATTCTTTTTTTATATTTTTCCCATCATATTTTAAGTAATGCCCCGGTTCTAATTTATATACATTTTGAAAAATTGAATTAGGGGTAGGAACATATTCATAAGTTAAATATTTATTTAATGATTCTAAATCTATTTTTTTTTTCAAATTGTGGATGCTCTAACAAAGCTTTTAGCTCTGACCCAAAAATAAAAGTATCTTTAAATACTCCCCAAAAAAGTGGTTTTTTCCCCATTCGATCACGCGACAAAATTATCTTCTTCCTTTTTTTATCAAAAATAGCGATCGCAAACATTCCGTTTAGCTTAGAAAAAACCTGATCTCCTATTTCTTCATATAAATGAATAATTACTTCGGTGTCTGTTTTACTTTTAAAATTATGTTTTTCTTTAAGTTTTTCACGAAGCTCCTGAAAATTATAAATTTCCCCATTAAAAACAATCAAAACTGAACCATCTTCATTACTCATTGGCTGATGACCAGCTGAACTTAAATCAATAATGGAAAGCCTTTTGTGTCCCAAGCCAATAGTTCCGTCAAAATAAAAACCTTCATCATCAGGCCCTCTGTGATGAAGCTTATCGGTCATCTTTGCCAAAATTTCTTTATTACCCGAACCCCAAAAACCTGCTATTCCACACATAATTTATATATTTATTTTTTTCTTAATATTATAAGTTGGCTTGTCTTGGCTCTCAAAATAATCTCTTGCTATCATCTCGGCCAATAACCCCATCAATACAAATTGCAAACTAATAATTATAAAAAATACGCTAAGTAAGGGCAAGGGGGTTTGAATTAAAGTTGCATAACCGCTAAAACGTAAATAAAGAGCGAAACTAAAACTAATTAATCCTAAAATAAAAGAAAATATGCCAACCCCGCCAAAAAAATGCATAGGGCGGGTAGAATACTTTGTTAAAAATTTAACGGTTAATAAATCTAAAGTTACTTTAAATGTCCTAAAAATTCCGTACTTAGTTTTTCCGAACCTGCGCGGGCGGTGGTTTGTAACTACTTCTGTTATTTTAGCGCCCTGCCAAACGGCTAAAGCAGGTATAAATCTATGCATTTCTCCGTATAATTTAATATTTTTAATAACATTTTTACGGTAAGCTTTCATAGTACAGCCATAATCATGTAAATTTACTTTAGTAATTTTAGAAATTATATAATTGGCTGCCCAGGAAGGAATTTTTCTTGAAATTAAATTATCTTGACGTTTTTTTCTCCAGCCAGAAACTATGTCGTAGCCTTCTTGTATTTTATTAAGCAAAATAGGAATGTCTTTAGGATCGTTTTGCATATCAGCATCCATTGGAATTATTATATCCCCGTTAGAATACTTAAAGCCAGCCGCCATAGCCGCCGTTTGGCCAAAATTTCTATTGAAATCTATAATTTTAACGTTGCTGTTGTTGCCCGCCTCTTCTTCTAAAATAGCCATACTTTTATCAATTGAGCCATCGTTAACGGCAATTATTTCAAACTCAATAGCCAGTCGCGAAACAACCTCAATTATTTCTTTAAATAATTTCTTTAAACTATCTTCTTCATTATATATAGGGATTACAATTGATAACTTTTGCATAATATTTATAATTATTTTATAGACTATTTAATAATAAATTCTAAAATATTTTCAGCCCTCTTTGTCCAGGTATATTTTTTAACATCTACGTAGGCTTGTTTGGCAATCCTAGCACCTAATTCTCTATTATGCAAAACTTTCTTTATTCCAATAGCTAGACTTTCAGGATTATCTGGCTCTACTAAAATCGCATTGTTTTCACCTAGAACCTCTCTAATAGAGGGTAAATCAGAAGCTACGATTGGGCGCTGACTACTCATATAACTAAATAATTTTAAAGGCGAAGTATAAAATTTAGAAATTTTTGTCTTTCCGCTATTTGGTAAAATTAGAACATCAGCTGCTTGTTGATTTATGGGTAACGTTTTATAAGGTAAATAGCCTAGAAAAATAACATCTGGGTACTCTTTTTTGAGTTTTTCTATTTGCTCTTTCTCTCCTCCGATCATTACTAATTGAGCTTCTTTTTTATTAAAATATTCTACGGCTTGTAGGAGCGTTAAATAGCCTTTCCATTTATCAAAAAGGCCCGCATACATAAAAATCTTTGTATCTTCAGATAAATTTAATTTTCGTCTAGCTTCTTTTTTAGAAATATCTATATTAAATTTTTCTAAATCAACTCCGTCAGGCGCAACTAAAATTCTATTCTCGGGTAAATTATATTTTAGAAATACATTCTTAAGTCCCTTGGTAATTACGATTATTTTATTTATATCTTTAATTAAAAATTTATAAAGCCAGCGCTTGCTCTCGGGCCAGCTATGCGCTTCAAATATAGTTTTATAACCTCTAATCTTAAACAGCCAAGCAATTTCTGCGTCTCTGGTATAAATTATATTATCTTTTTTTATATTAATAAATAATAATTTTATCAAAAATAATAAAAGATGCAACCAATATCCTGCTCTACCTAAATATTTATTAAATTTTAAAAAATCAAAAATTTTTATTTTCTTTATTTGAAAATTATTTTTTATCCCATAGTAATTAAAAATACTTTCTGTAATATTATTATTTCTGTCCGGAAACCACAATTCAACATTCAGGCTGTTAGCAAATTCTTCACACATTTTAGCAATCTGATAACCATGGGGTTTTTCTGTTGGTATTCGAGCATTGGAAATATATATTAATTTCATGATAATTATTTTGTTAAAAAAATATTATAACCACTTACTTGATTACTTTTTATCTTGCCGGTTAGTCTATCAAAAAAATAAGCTATTTTTAAAACTAATTTAAATCTTCCTAAAGGACTTATTTTTAACCAAGTTTCAATCGCTCCCCTCACTGCTCTTACTTCAATTTTAGAAAAATCTTTAAATAACAAATTAATAGTGTCTTTAGTAAAGCGCCAATAATCCTTATAATAACCTTTTTGAGCATGATAATAATACAAGAAAGGTATGTAGACAAAGCAATATCCGCCCGGTTTTAAAACTCTATATATTTCATAGCAAGCTTTAGTTGGATTCTCGACATGCTCTAAAACAGCAATGCAAATAATAGCATCTTGTGAGTTATCAGTAAATGGCAAG
Organism: Patescibacteria group bacterium; assembly: GCA_043815345.1. Classification (GTDB taxonomy): domain Bacteria; phylum Patescibacteriota; class Patescibacteriia; order Patescibacteriales; family CAYMCJ01; genus JBDRJA01. The sequence goes on from JBDRJA010000131.1 coordinate 19,728, forward strand.
TTATGGATATCGCCGATAATATCTGGGTTGTAGTCATTGACAGGATCCAGAATTTTATAATTCACTTTTTCAAGCAAAGGCAGAATCCACTCGCTCTTCTCGTTGTGCCTATTGCCTTTTTCTTTTGAAACTCTTAAGCCTCCTCCAATATCAATAATACTCTTTTTTTCATTAAAGATTTTTTTAATTTTTTCTTGGCTAAATTTATCCCAAGGTGTCATATAACAAATTTTCCTTAAACTAGCTTCCAATTTAATAAAAAATAAATAATGTTAAATCTTCTCAACTACTAATTCATCTTTAGATAGCCTTATAATTATAATTCTTTTAAATCCCCTCTTTTCCGCAAGTAATTTAATTTCCTCGACCGTTAAATCGTTTGCTGTATAAACCGCCTCCTGATCATATCCTCCATATCCATACCATTCAATCGGTGCTCCTCCAGGAAGTTCTTGGGGAAAGCCGCCGATCATGGCTACGCCGCTTAAAGCCGGGACAAGCAAAGGTATTTTTAAATACATTTTACTGTCATCTTTCTTGCTATAAGGCGTTTCCCAACTTCCCCAAAACAGATTGTTGCTCTTAGGAATATAAATACAGGTCTCCTTCTTTTCAGCTATCGGCAAACGCTCGATTTCTTTAAAAATTTTTAATAATTGATATCTCTTGTTTTTTTCTAAAACATCTTGGTACGGCTGATTATATAAACTTAAAATAAAACTAACCCCCTCTTTTCCAAGAAAAGGCTTCGTTAATGTTTCCGCAATAATTAAATTATTCTCATTTGAATCCAAGACGGCGCCTCTAGAAGCAATATTCCTTCCCATAAAAAGCTTAGCTTGCCTGAGATAATTATGAAGAAAATTATAAGTAAAGATTGATCCAAAAAATAAAACAGACACGAATATATAAATATTTAATTTTCCTCTCAGGAAAATAAAAAAATCCCTTTTATTATCAAAAAAAACCGGCAAATAAACTAATACGAAGCCAAAACAAATCCAACGTTGGAAATCAAGAAAATATATAGCGTTTCCCCCTGGTATATTAAAAATAATTCCAGGCAAAAATCCCAATAAACATAAAAGTAATAAAATTTCTAATTCCCATGCCCTTCCTTTTGTAAAAAAAGTTTTTAAGTCATCGCTAATTTTATGGCGATAAAAAAATAATAAAATAAAAATTAATAACCAAATACTGTAAAACAAGAAAAAAATTCCATACCATTCATGTTCAACTCCCTTTAAAAATGCGCAGAACTCAATATTTCCTCCGTCTCCTCTAAGCGTGATTTTGGCTATAATAATAGAAATTAAGACATAAATAATTGTACTTAACCAAAGTTTAGTGTCTCGGTACCACTTCATCCTCAAGAATAAAAAACCATACAAAGCGCTTAGGAAAAAAAGAGCAGAATTCTTCAATAAACCTATAACAGCAAATAAAAATGGCAGGAAAAGAAAAATAAATAAATAATCACTTTTGGAATAATTAACATCTATCCCTTGCTTTATCTTTTTTATAAATGCGAGAGTGGTACCAAATAATAAAAACACAAAACTCATTCCTAATAAGTGCGACTCGCTGGAGAAGGGCGGAAGTAAAGGCACACTAATTTCTTTCCATCCAATGGGGACAATTCCTACATAGGCAGTGAATAAAACAATATAAAAAACCAAATCAAACTGTAATAAAAATTTTTTATATTTTCTAGCTTCTACTACAAATAATAATATGCTTTTAAAATAAAAAGGGATAAATATGACCGGAAAGCCCAAATTATAAAACACCACTGAATTCACTTTGGCGAGGGCTGAAAAAAATGCAAAAACCAGGTGACTGCCCCAATGATATGGCAGATAGGACAAGCCATCAGCTCCGATACTGGGAATATTATAGGTCTTAATTAAATTACTAATGGCCGAGTGGTATAAAGTGTCAATATGGGCGCTGCCTAAAATAATCTTTTCTAAAAATAAGGGACTAAGGACTTTCGTTCCCCAGACTGCAGCAACGACAAAAAGAGAAAAGAATATAAAAAGAACTATATAAAATATATCAACTTTTTTAAAAGAATATAAAAAATAATCTAATAAAAATAAAATCAATAATATAAAACCAAAAGGGATAAGACAGTTAACAAACAGGTTAATATTAATAACCGTTGAAATAAAGCCAGCCAAGACAAGTAAAAAAGCGGTAAAAATAGAGAGGGCAGAAGCCGAATTAAACCAATGGTTTTTCATTCTGATTTTGCTTCTGATAAGATAAGGCAATATCAGCAATATATAACTTATTGACAAAACCCGTAAAATAATGAAGGGGGAATTATCACTAAGACCATAGCGGGAAAGCCAATACGCCAACCCGAGAATTGAAGAAATAATGACAACAAAAATGGTTATCTGGCTCTCGACCCGGCTATTTACCTTTTCTGAATTTTTTAAATAATATAAAATTTTATTTAATTTTTCCATTATTTTTAAACTCTTTTATCCTGTAAATAATTAAATTCTTAATAAATTCCAGAACGGCGGGAAATTTCACAAAGGATTTTCTCTTGTCACTTAGCTCATGAAAACAAGTGGGAATTTCCCCTATTTTAAAATTTAAACGCCTGGCTTGAATCATTATTTCTGCGTCTATAAACCAATCGTCGGATTCTAGATTTAATTTTTTATAAATTTCTCTGGCCATAATCTTGGGCTTAGAATTAATATCCCTTGAACGTAGGCCAGGAAATAAAATATTAAAAACTAAATTATAAGTCATATTTAAAAATTTTCGCCATTGGCTATCGCCTCTTTCCGCGCGATAAGTCTTAACTAAATCTAATTTTTCAGCTTTTATTTTTCTATACACCTTTACCAAATCTTCAATTAGCATTTGCCCATCTCCGTCAATCACAACAATGTATTTACCTCTAGCTTGACTTAACCCGCTCCTCATATCCCAGCCCATCATACCCTGCTTTACCTTGGCTACATATAAAATTTTTGGATTTTGGCTGGCTAACTCAGCCACGACTTTGGGCGTTTTATCAGCTGAGCCCTGGTGATAATTGCCCACTAAAACTAATTCATAATTGAATATTTTGTTAACCTCTAAAACATTTGTCGTTTTCTTGACAAATTGTCTAATCGAGTCACCCTCCTTGTAACACAAAATTACTACGGAAATATCTGGAAAATAATAAGAATCTAATTCTTTATAATTTTGCATAGCTTTATTTATTTATTGGAACATATTTGGTGATTTGAGACATTTTTAAAAAAATATATTTCCTTCTATTAGGATAATAATATTTCTCAATAAGCTGGTTTATTTGTTTATATTTAGAAACATGATCATCGTGAGCGCTTGGTAGTCCGCTCAAGCGCTTAGCTATCTTAGAAACAAAGTTTTCAGTGGGCAAAGAAACTAAAAGTTCGGCTGTTGAATTCATTTTTACAAATTCTTTTAGCAAACTATCAATTTCATCCAAATACAAATGTTCCAAGACATTAGATAATACAATCTTCTGCGGTTTTAAATTTCTATAATCGTTAATATCAGATAATTCTGGAATGATATCATAACCCACTACATTGGGCCTATTTAATTTTATTTTTAAATGACCAAAGCCGCAACCATAATCTAAAATAAGGCCTGATTCATTTTTTAGTTTGCCAAAATCAATAATGATTTGCAGAATTGTATTAAAATAAATTTTAGCAAACCCTTTATAATAATCTTCCCTATAATCAATGGTATTAGTATTGCGGCCCATAATTATTTTCTAAAGCTTAATAAATTTTTTACTCAAGGCTCAAAAGTAGCCCTAATTGCTGCAATTGTAACATAATATTATGAATAATAACAGGACTAGCTAATCTTTACAAACATATATAACTGGTCAATTAATTTTTGAATAAAAAATATTTGGCGCCATTATAATAATTACTTTTTTTCTAAAATAAAAAAATGATGATAAGGCGAATGAAAAGCAATATAATCTTTCTTGATATCAAAGCCTGCATTAAAAATAATCTTTTTTATTTTTTTAAGAGAATAACCTTTTTTTCCTATCTCCCAATAATGTTGGCCATTAAACTTATGCTTTATAGGCAATAAATTAAACTTAAATTGACATTTTATTCTCTTGATAAAGGGCATTTTAATATCTAAAGAAAAATGTCTTCCCCAATGAGGCAGGCTGATAATTACATACCTTTTAGAAACTCGGCGTAATTCTCTTAAAGATTTATCAAATTTATCAAAAGGTAAATGCTCCAGTACTTCAAAAGCGCACACCATTTCATATGCTCCGTCTTCTGACTTAATACTATCAACACTGCAAACAATATCCGGATTCAAATCGGCGGCAATATCAGCGCTCTGATAATCTATATTAGTATTGTGCCGTATATAATTAGCAATAACTTTATCCCCTACCCCTATTTCTAAAATATTTTTAGGATTACGCTCTAGTATTTCTTTCAATTGGTGCCAATAACTATGCCAACGCTCTAGATAACAATAATTTTCAAAATTATATGTATTTTTATTTACTTGTTTCTCCATATTTAAAATTAACTAGCATATATCGCATTTTTGACACAAAGGAAACTTTCTTTCTCGCGCCATTTTTCTTCTCTTTTTTACATCCTCGCTAAACCATATATCCTTGAAAGCTGATTCTAATATATTGCCATATACATATTTTCCCTTCACGTCATAACAGCACATAATCAACTGTCCCTTGTCAAGAATAATAATTTGATTTTTTGCATTACCACATTGAAGAGAAAAACTTTTATGCTTTATATTTCCTTTTTCTTTTTTGTATCTTGTTTTGGCGTCTTCATGCGTTGGTAAAAATTTTTCAACCAGTTCTTTTCTTGTCTCTTCTCGATAATTATATTCTCCTATGGCTAGTGATTTTATTCTGAGCCTGTCTATATTATATTTTTTAACAAAATCTTTTACCTGAGGAATTTGATTCTGATTTAACTTGGTAACAATATACTGAAGCTCAATATATGGTTTAACGAGTTTTCTGCGTTTCTTTTCTTCGCAAAAATATTTTATATTTTTAACCACAGTTTCAAATTTAGCCCCTATTCTAAAGGGTTCATAAGCTTCCTTAGTCATTCCATCAAGGCAAAGTAAAATTTCATCTAGGCCAGCGTCTAATATCTCATCAGTTTTTTTATTATCCAAAAGCATAGCATTAGTACTAATCATAGTATAAAGATTCTTCTTGTCTGCATATTGAATCATTTCAGCTAAGCCTGGATTTAAGAGTGGCTCATTAGAATAATAAAGCAACACCACATGAACATAATTTTTGACTGCCTCAATAATTTTTTTATATTCTTCAATTTTCATTATATTCGGTGATCTACCGATTAAATCTCTCGGGGTTGGGCAGGTTGGGCATCTTAAATTACAGGTTGTTCCTATTTCAATCATGGCCAATCGCGGACAATCAAAAAATTTATTTTTCAAAAATATTTTGGTATAATGAAAAAATTTCCCGATCTTGCCGGTAACAACTTGATTATAAACATGCCTCTTAAACAAGTAGTTTAGTGACTTAAATTTATTTTTTAATTGCATAAAAAAACTATCTTTTTTATTAACTTTTTAAGATTATGATTATTAATTACAATTTTCTGTAATTTTTCAGCTACCTCATTCGTCTTGCCTGGCGGCCATTTAATAATTCGTTCTATCTTCGTTGCTAATTCTTTATGATCGCCTTTCTTAAATAATAAATCTTTTTTATAATCTTCCAATAATTTATAAGAAGAGTCATTACAGGAAACAACTATCAAGCCACTGGCCATAGCTTCTAAGATAGCTTTATCTAAACTGCCCGTAAGACTCATATGGACAAACAACTCAGCTTGGTTTAAATATTTGTAGATATCTTTATTAGGTACGGAGCCAATAAAATTTATAACCTCCCCCAGTTTTTTTTGTCCAGCCATCTCTTTTATTTTATTAAAATATTTTTTTTGTTCAGAAGTACCTGGTCCGCCCACAATGTCCACTTGTAATTTAACACCAGCTTTATTTAATATCTCTACTGCCTTAATTAACGTCTCATAATCCTTGCTTGGAGAAATCCTGCCAATAGTTATAATTTTAAATATTATATTATTCTTAATTTCTAATTCATAATTCTTAAATCTGCCTCCATCAATCCCATGTCCTATTATATTAACCTTATTGCTAGCCAACCTAAAACTTTCGCAAGTGGCAGTAAATATTGTATTTACCATCTTCTCAGCCAGCCATAGCTGCCAACTTACCGCCTTGTGAGCATACCATAAAGATATTTTCTTATGCCAAAGCTTCCAAAATATTCCGCCCACTAAAACATATTCTTTATTCATATGGACAAATACCTTGTCATAATTCTTTCTTTCTCCCCAAATATGCTTATAAAAACGCAATGAATAAATAAACCAGCGAAAAATTCTAAAACTATGCCCCGGAAATCTATCAAATTCTTCCTTGCCCAAAGACAATACTTTAACATTTTTTGGTAGTTTATATTCACCTTTTTTTAAACAAATTACAATTACCTGCTGGCAATGTTTGGAAAATTCCTCAAGCCAACCATGAAAAAAACCTAGAACATCATCATTTATATCTACTTTTTGTGTTAAAATAAGTAATTTCATTTTATTTAATTTAATAATTCTTTAAAAGTAATTTACGCCCTCGACTTTTCAAAATATCATACAAAAAACTAATTGCAAACATTAAAATAAAAATATTAACAGGGAAACGATAACGAGCATTAACGCCAAAGCCGACAATAGCCGTAGTAGCAACAAAATAAAACACTAAAATTATAGCTATGGCAGGATATGCGGATAACTTCTTTTTAGCCAATATATAAAATAAATTAATAAAAAATAAAAGGCTTACTAAGATCCATAATATACGCAATAAAGCGATAAAAAATACTGAGCTAAAAATTAACTCTCTGGCGGTCTCTAATTTTTGCGGCCAAGGCATCCTGATTATTTGTCCGACAGTTAATCCGGTTGGTTCAATTAATCCTGTAAAAGATAACAGATTAAAAGAGCCGTCATTAGTAAAAAAAGCCAAGGTGCTGATAGAGGCCGACTTCATTAAAGCTATTGGTTTATTCTTTAAAAATTCTATTGCTTTTTCCTTAAACCAATCAGCATTGCCAAGGTTTACCTCCGGATATTTGGTCAGTTTATGCGAAATAAAAAATTCTTGCTGCGCTTGTAAATAGCTTTTGCCAGTATCTATAGCTAAAACCGAGGGCGATAAAACGCCAAAGAGCATTGCTTGCGGAAGAGAAGTTAAGCCGACCCTGCCGAATGCCCGGTAATTTCTATATAGCCATGGGCTTAAAACTATCATGAAGCATAGAATAAAAACGATTATTTTCTTTAACATTATATCCTTTTTAGATATAAACCTATAGCCAACCCAAATTAATATTAAAAGTATCGGCAAATAATAGGTGGTTGGCCTAAACAAAGTAGCTATACCCAATATTATACCTGCCATAATAAAAATTTTATAATTATTACCTATTACGTGAGACTTGTTATTCTTAATGATTTTAAATATTAATAAAATAAATAAATAGAAAAATAAAGTAAACCAAATCTCTGATATAAACATTAAGGATAGCCAAATTCCCATTGGTTCAAGAGCTAAAATTACGGCTGCGGTAGTCGAAATACGGTTATTTTTTGTTATTTTTAAACATATAATTCTCCCCAGTATTGGCAAAATTCCACTGATAATTAACTGCAAAAATAAAATAGGGAGCGCTGAATTAAAAATAGATAAACTAGCAGCAATTAAGATCGGCAGGCCAGGAGTTCTAAGAGAAGTCGGGGGAGGATTTTCCTTATCAATAATATAAGAATAGACGTTATTGTTAACTAGGTTTGTTGCTATCTGATAATAACCGTCCGGCCTTGTCTGCTCGGTAAACCCGCTTAAATTTATATTCTGTTGATCGCAAACAAAATAAATTACGGCCATCCTTAAGAGGATAGCAATCAAAAAAATAAAAATTTCAATTTTATACTTTTTAAACATTACGTTATTTTTTTATTTTAATTATTATTTTAACTATCTTTCTAATCAGTTTATTAAAGTAACTTTTATCGCCGCTAAAAAGATAAATATTTCTAAGCCTGGAAAAAAGATAAATGTCTATGGGAAAAGAAAAATTTAAATTTTTTACTCGCCATTTTAATATTCTTTTTATTATTGGAATGTTTCTCTTATAGGCCAAGGCTAGCAAATGGACTATCTTTCTTGAATATCTAACGGCTAGTTTATAATCCCAATCTATCCACTCCATCTCATAATCATTCCTCCAACGATCAAACTTGTCCCATTCTTCAATTTTCTCAGGCTGTTTAAAACCTAATTCTTTAGCTTTTTTATATAAACCAGTGCCAGGATAAGGTAAAAACCAACCGCAAGTAAATGCTAAATTATTATTTATATCTAATAATTTTACAATAAATTCCATGCTCATCTTATATTCCTCCTTTGTTTCGGTCGGAAAACCAAAAACTATTGAGCCAGAAACCATAATTCCCGAATCTTTCAACATTTCAATAGCTTTAATTATTCTCTCTTGATCAAAACCTTTTTTAACTACCTCTTTTAAAATCCTCTCCGAACCAGACTCAAAACCAAACATTATCTCTTGGCATTTTGTTTTTATAAGATTATCAACAAAATCCTGGTCAACATAATCTATTCTAGCTTCCGCGAAATAAGGCAAGTTCAGTTTGCTAACAATTTCAAAGGCTCGCTTTTTGTTAACAAAAAAATTATCATCTAAAATACGTAGGGCATCAATTTTATATTTTTCAATAATGGGCTTTAAATTTTCTACCATTTTTTCCGGCGAATGGCCTCTCCATCTTCTATTATTAAATTCTAAATTGTAACAAAATTGGCAATTAAAAGGGCACCCTCTTGAAGTCGTAACCGCTAAAGCTCGCTTGTATCGCCCAGAAAAATAAGGTTTTAAATAACTTTCTATGTTTATAAGCGACCAATCAATTAAATATTTGTCAATATCTATAAAATCCCTTCGCTTATTAATTATTATGTTTCCTGATTCATCCTTAAGACCTAATCCTAAAATAGTATTATATTTTTCTGGACTATCTAAATTATCGACTAACTCAACTAAAGTTTCTTCTCCCTCGCCAATAGCAATAAAATCAATACTTGGTTCAGCTAAAACTTCTCTGGGCAGCAATGAAGGATGAGCATTCCCCCACATTATTTTATAGTCTTTCTTTTTTAATAATCGGCTCAACTCAACATACTTTTTATTATTATAACCAGTAAAAACTGACATGCCGACTAAATCAGGTTTATAAGCTTCTACATCTGAAACTACTTTATTATAATTATTGGCATCCTCGTGTATTATTTTTGCATCAAAGCCATTTTTCTTTAAAGCAGTGGCCAAATAAAGGCAAGCCAGCGGTGGAATGTCTTTTACTCCGCGAGAATAGAGGGATATTAAAGCTACTTTTTTAGAAATCATAAAATTTTATTAATATGCAATCGCTATATAAACCAGCCAAGCCTTTCTCTAAATTTTTCAAAACTAAATATTAAATCAATAATACCGTTTGTAAATATTATGATGATTGACGCCCATAAAACTCGGCTTAACCACCACTTTTTATTCTGGTACAAATAAACCATAAAAAGGCCGGCAAAAATAGCTAACAGCGGGTAAATTTGAAACCGATATCTTGTTTCTACAACAGAAATAAAAATTATTAAAGGAGTAATTATAGTAAAAGCTGATAAATATTTCAATTTTTCATTTTTTGATTTAAAAAATTTTATTATACCCGCTAGGCTGAATACAAATAATATAATTGAGGCAAAAGTCGAAGAAATTAAAACTGTAAATTGGCCCCAACCGGATTGGTAAAACCAAAATCCTATTGGCCGAATTATACTAAAATATTTATTAATGCGCAAAAAGGTCAGCTTAGTGAACTCTAGCGGATAATTAATGATAAAACTAGTAAACTGCCTTATGGATTCGCTTGTTATTTCTGTTGCCCCGTAAGCAGTTATATATTCTCTAGCCTCTGCCGGGGCTTCTTGTTCTCCGTTAGCGCCATGATAATTTCCTATCCAGAAATTAAAAGCTCCTGAAGTGCCGAATGGTAATAATTTATTATAAACAGAATAATTCCTAGCTGTCCAAGGCGCGAAAACTAAACTCATAGTAATAATAAATAAAACGCAGTAAAAAAATTTTTTCTTTTTATAAAAATAGTAAATTATAATCGGAACTAAAAATAAAACTGGCGTTCGAGCTAAGGTGGCCAAACCAAAAACTAAGCCTAATAGAATTGCTATCCAAATATTAAATTTATTAAAAAATCTAAAAAATAAATATAGAGCTAAAGCAAATAGAAATAAATAGAAAGTCTCGGTCATTAACATAGCAGAAATTTCTATTAAATCTGGGTAAAAACCAAAAATAGCCGCCGCCGCCAAACCCGTCTTTTCTTTATGTTCTTTACTTTCAAAAATTATAAGGCATATTAAATAAACCAGCCAAGCCGTTATCGCATGCATTATAGCCTGCATTATCCAGACAGCTTCGTAGTTATGCCCGAAAACAGAATAAATTCCGGCTAAAAAAAATTCATACAATGGCCCGACTCTTTCTATTGAATTGTCATGTAATATATCTCCTTCAATACTTTCTCTATAACCGTTGCCATTAACAATATTTATTGCAATGTTATCATATCCGCGAGCATCAACTGCTGGTATAATTTTAAAGTAAAAAGAATATGATAAGCTAAAAACAAAACTAAAAAATATAATTAAAACTAAAATTTTATTTTTTACAAATGTCTTTCTTAATTTATTTTTTATATTTTGCATATAAAAATTTAAACAAAGCTAAGCCGCCTTTTACTTCTTGTATAAATTGGTCCCAACTTCTTATATTAGACAAACGGCGTAATATTATTTTTGGCCTAAAATAAAATTTTCGATGAGCTAAATTATAATAATATTGCAATTTTTCTCGATTTAAACCCGGTAATTCTAAAACTACATTGGAATAGCTATAATCATCCCAGTTAAAACTCTTAATATAACCCTTTTCCTTGGCCCAGAAAAACATCTCTGTCCCGGGGTAAGGAATAGTAATATTAAATATGGCTTCGTTCGGATCAAGCTCAATGGCAAAATCAATTGTTCTCTTTATAGTATCTTCTGTTTCTCCCTGATTGCCGAACATAAAAGAGGCCCTGGTGTCTAAACCAACTTTTTTAGCTAAATCCATAGCTTTCTTAACCTGCTTTAAAGAAATTCTTTTATTAATATTTTCTAGAATCTTTTCATCAGCTGATTCTACGCCTATTAATATAGAGTGGCAACCTGCCTTTTTCATAATTCTAAATAAATCCTCATCAACACAATCAACTCTAGTCAAACAGGACCAAGTAATATCTATCTTTTCTTCAATAACAATACGGCAAAATTCTTCCACCAAATCTCTAAAAATAGTAAAGGTATCATCATAAAAAGCAATTTCTTTTATGCCATACTTTGCCTGCAAAATATTTATCTCGTTAATAATATTTTTAGCTGATCTTTTTCGGACCCTACCTCTAAAAGTACGGTAACAATATGTGCAACGGCCCGGACAACCCCTAGTCGCCAATATTGACATTGAAGGCAGCCTCTTATAACCGCCTATTGGGGGATGATACTTGTCTATGGGCAATAAATGATAAGCTGGAGGCGGGATATTATCCAAACTAGCGACCAATGGCCTTAAACTATTTTTAATTATCTTATTATTCTTTTTGTAATACAAGCCTAAAATATCCTCCACATTTTTACCATCAACTAGCTCTTTCATGGTTTCCTCCCCTTCGTCAATTACTAAATAATCTACATAATCTTTAGCTAAAATCTCATCTGGATAAACTGAAGCGTGAACTCCTCCGAAAACTATCTTAGCGTTAGGAAAAATTTTTTTAGATTCCTTGGCAATCGCTAAGGCATTATTTATTAGAGGCGTAGTAGCTGTAAAACCAATAAAATCTATGCCACTATATTTATCTTCCAGTACTTTTTTAGTATCGCCAACCGTTAGCTGCTCAGCTGAACAATCTAAATAATATACTTTATGTTTAGACTGCTCCAAGACAGCCGCAATATAAGCGAGCCCTAAGCTAGGCCAGGAAGCCGCTACTTCTTTCCATAGATTCTTGTCTTCGCCTATTACCCAGGGGGGGTTAATTAGTAATACGTTTTTCATTTTTATAAAAATCTATTTTTGATTAAAGTCCAAACCGCGCTTGCTCCATCTTTCCAGCCAATTTTTTTTCCTGCCGCGTAATCACGAGGGTCATAGTCAATCGGCACTTCACTAATTACAAACTTATTTTTCATTAATTGCGCTGTAATTTCCGGTTCAATATTAAAACGCTCTGATTTTAGATTAAGTTTATTTAGCGCCTCTCGGGTCATCAGCTTGTAACCGGTTTCCATGTCAGTTACTTTTTGGCCATATAAAACAGTGGTAAGCATTGATAAAACTTTATTGCCAATATAGTGCCAGGGCATAAGGGTTTTCTCTTCGCCAAAAAATTTTAATTTTTTCAATGATTCGCCTAAAAACCTTGACCCATATACGACTTTCACTTCTGGTTGTTGTATTTTTCCCAATATATCCTTTAGATTTTCCGGATTGTATTCTAAATCCGCATCATGGCAAATAATATAATCACCCGTAGCAGCGTCGTAGCCGGTGCGCATGCCCTTGCCCTTGCCGTAATTTTTATCATGATAAATAATCTTATATTTATTTTCTAAGGTTCTTAGAAATTCTCTAGTCCCATCAGTTGAATAATCATCTACTATAATTATTTCTTTTTCAAAAGCGCTTAAGTCCACCCGCTCAATTCTTTGTAAAATTATTTCTAAAGTTTTAATCTCATTATAAACTGGCAGGATAATAGATAATTTAGGCATAATTTTAATTTTTAATATTTAACTGTTTTTTTAGTCCCTCCCTAAAAGAGGTTGGGTTTATTTTAAAAATTTTCGGCCAATTATCACCCTGATAAATTTCGCTAGCCAATAATGTTCTAACCTGCCAATATGGCATTGGAGATATTGGAGTAAGAGAAAAAATTTTAATTAGCCAATTAAAAACAAAGGGTAAGTTTATTATTTTTAATTTATAACCTAAAGATTTTAAAGCTTTAATAATATCATAATAACTAATAGTTTCAAGTCCAACTAAATTATACTTTTGATTAACTGGCATCTTAAGACTGGCACTGATAATTTTTACTAAATCGTCAATAAAGAGGGGCTGCATTAAAAATTTAAATACCGGTACAAGCGGCAACCTCCTTATTAAATTAAGTAAAAAGCCAAGATTTTTTTTATCGCCTGGACCAAACACCAGGTTTGGCCTAAGAATTATATAAGAAATTCCAGAATTAACTATGAGCTTTTCCGCTTCTTTTTTTGAATTAATATAGGGATCTTGAAATCGCGATAAGACTCGGGCCGTGGAAAGAAAAATTATTCTTCCAACTTTACGTCCCTGGCAGAATTCAATTAAATTTTTTGTGCCCTCATAATTAGCCTGCCAAATTTGCTTTTTATTCCTGCCGCCAAGTTTGCCGGCCAAATGAATTACCGCTTCAATTTCTTCTTTACTATTAAACCTATCAAAATTTTCTTTTTTAGTGGTATCATCTAAAAATAAAATAATTCTTTCACCCTTGCTCTCAAGGTAGGGCTTAAGATGGGAACTTATAAATCCTTTTCTGCCTGTTATTAATATGGCCATAAAAATTTTTCAAATACATATTTAGGCATATGCTTCAAAATATAGGGCAATCGAAAATAATACGATACAAAGGCTTTTTCTTTTAAATTCAATAAATCTTTTTTATCTATATTGTTATGTCGATACACCGGAGTATAAGAATCATATCTTTGCCAATTTGACTCTATAATTCTCTGCTCTTTTGATAATTTACTGTAGAATTCTGTATTAGGGTAAGGAGTACTAATAGAAAACTGAGCCACTAAAGTATTTAATTTTTGGGAATAATTGATTGTACTATTAATACTTTCCGTAGTATCGTCTTCTAGGCCTAGTATATAAAAAGCAGCAATTGAAATACCATTTTTATGACAATATTCAATTATCTCTTCTTGGTGATTGATCTTTATAGGTAAGCGTCTTGATTTTTTAAGTATCTCTTCGCTAGAAGATTCTATCCCAATATTAAAATTTTTTAATCCAGCGCTTTTCATTGCTTTGATTAAGTCTTTATCAAGACAATCTAGGCGAGTTTCGCAAGACCAGGTAATTTTTATTTTTTCTTTTTTTATCTTTTCACATAATTTATATATGCGCTCCTTATCTAAAGTAAAGATGGCGTCTCGAAAATCTATAGCTTTAATTTTATATTCTTTTTTTAAATATAAAATTTCTTCCATGATGTTATCTACACTTCTGGTTCGCCACATTCTACCAGCCATAATAGTATAGGGGCAATAATATCGGCAGGTATAAGGACAACCCCGGGAAGTTAGCATAGTTAAGACTGGTTTCTTGTTTAACGCCGGAGAATAGTAAAATTTATTTATATTAAAAAAATTCCAATCTGGAAAAGGCAATTTATCTATATTTCTAATTAATTCAGCTTCAAATATGCCTTCTGGAATTTTTTTATCTTCTAATATTTTTAAAATCCCTGATTCTGCCTCGCCTTTTATAACGAAATCTGCATCTTTAGAAAAATATTCAGGCACGGCTGAAGCAAAAGTACCGTAAACTCCAACTTTTACACCTTTTTGCCTTATTTTTTTTACTATTTCTAGTTCGTTTTGACAATCTACGATTGAAGTATGTACTAAAGCCAAATCAGCCTGACTAATTTTTAGATTGTCGTCTTTCACTTCTACTAATTCTACCTCCCAACCAGCTTTCTTAAATATTGCTATTAAATAAGCTAGTGTTATATCAGGTAATATTACGTTTCTCTTTTTTACATATTCAAAAATCCTTGCTCGCAAAGAATTACCAACCCAAGTCCTGGTCCCCATTCCTCCAGCTAAATCTTTGTTTACGCACCCTTTGTCATTTTTGGCTTGTATATCAAATAATAATACTTTCATAAATAATACAAATGTACAAATAAATACAAATAACACAAATTCTGCTTTTCGAATTTTATTTATTTGTGTTATTTGTATTTATTTGTAATTCGTAGTCTTATTTAAATACAAAAAAATATAGACTAAAATCTATATTTAATATTTCTACTATCTTTGTTTATTATATAATTTTTCAGGGGGGTAAGTCAATGGTGGAATCTTGATGGAAAGTAATCAATCGTATCCGAACTGAAATCTAATTAATTTTGAATAGTTTCTTTATTTTCTACGATAAACTTAGCTCTTTCAAATAATTCATCATAAGTAATTATTTTTACATTTCTAGAATCTCTGCGGAATAATTCAAAACTTTTAGCCTTTATTTGACTTTCTTTTAATTCGCCAGCATATTGATTAGAATGACCAATTATTAAAATTGTTTTAGGATCAACTGTTTTCTGTCTAATAATCTCCCCCTTATCATTAAAGTTATTATTTGCGTTTGATTCAGCCTGTACTTGCCAATCAGCTTTTTGTTCCAGTATTTGAGAAAAAGAGTTAATTAAATCATTAGATAAGCACCAAGAGTTAGCTCGATTTTGGTTGTTCTTAAACAATGGGGTATTGGGTTTTTTTAATTCAACAAGTGTCGTAAACTTATTGCACCCAAGCAAAAAATCGCCAATAACTGCATCTTTGCCTTTTAGATCAGTGTTGGAAATATGAACTTCTTTTTGCAAAATTCCTAAAAATTTATAATCTAACCCATAACCAAATATCCAATCATTTTTATTAAAGAAATGTTGCCATGTTATTTCTATTCTAGGATCGGTTATTTGATTTTCTCTTTTATATATATTTATGTAATTAGGATCATTTAATAATTTATCAAAAATTTCTAATTCCTTCTTTCTATAACCGATATTTACAATATCAGAGGAAGTGATTAAGCCACTATTTAAAAGTTCTTCAATAATCTTTGGTCCATCTTTCTGAATCAAAAAAGTTTTAATTTTACTTTTTGTTTCATTATCTATTTCTGAAAGATCATCATTAGATAGAGCTATTTTCCTTTCATTTATTCCTTCTAAATTTAGGTCGGAAAGAAACCTTAAAAATGCAATTAACTTCTTAAACGTAAAATAAGAAAAAGTAATTTGTTCAGTTTCAACTTCTTGCCAACCATCATTTTTGTAATGTTTAAATTTTTTAAAAGATATAGAATTAATATCTTTTTGTTTTTTTATAAATGTTAAAGTAATTTTAATACGATTTCTCTTGGGATAAGGAAAATTAATATCAATTTCCTTCGGTAAACCCGTCTCTTCATCTTCAGTTACAATATTCAAAAACTTTCCCTCTTGATTTTTGAATTCATGAGTATAAAGTGTATCGAGATTGGAATTAAAAGCAATATCACTCTCGGATGGTTTTATCTCATTCTCTGATAATAATTTTTCTTTGTTTTCCATCCTATTAAAAATTAATTATAAGCGGAGAGTGAGGGATTCGCCCCGCCACTTCGCTGTGCTCATCGCGGGGTGCCTCACTAACTTCGGCAAACCCAAATATTTTTCTCTGCGGTGAGACTGGGATTCGAACCCAGGGTGCCATTTCTGACACACATGCACTCCAAGCATGCGCCTTCGACCGCTCGGCCATCTCACCTAATTATATACATGTTAATGTTTGGGCTTTCCAAGTTTACTCCGCATATGAACGAAGCGAATTGTGCGGGGCAAGTGCCATAGACCCCTAAGCGAACTCTCCCAATTTACTCTGAAGCTTAGCTTCATGTATTGCTAACATTTAATATTTCAACAAGTCTACTCTCATATCTTTCAACGCTACATATACTTTAGCTAAAGGCAAACCAATTACAGAATAAAAATCTCCTTCAATGCTTTCTATTAGAACTGCCCCCTTATTCATTAAACCATAAGCGCCAGCCATATCCATTGGCTCTCCGGTAGCTATATAATTATCTATTTCTTCATCACTTAAATTTCTAAATTTAACTTTAGCCTCGCCATAATCATTAATTATTTTTCCACTCTTAGTATCAATCACCGCAAAACCAGTAACCACACTATGTTCTTGGCCAGAAAAATTTCTTAATATATTTTTAGCATCTTCTTCGTCCTTGGGCTGACCAATAAACTTATTGTTAAAAATAGTGTCATTCGCACGTGCCCCATTTGTAGCGGGGCTTGCCGAAGGCAAAAACGCAAAAGTATCGGCTGATATAATTATAGCATCATCAAAATGTCTAGCCACATCTTGCCCTTTACCCAGCGCTAAAAATTTACAAAGCTCAAAAGGGTCACTCTTGGCTTCCATATCCTCCTCATATTCACTTTCTCTAATTTCAAATTCTAGACCAATTTGCTCAAGCAATCTTTTTCTCCTTGGTGATTTAGAAGCTAAAACTATCTTTCTATCCTTCATAATAAAAAATTCTAAATTACAATCTCTAATTTCTAAAAATTAATTAGAAATTATAATTTAGAAATTAGAAATTTAAATACCCGCCCTCTCCTCATGCCACTTTGTCGCTTCTTGATACTGATGTCCGATTCTAAATAACATCCCTTCATCAAACCGCTTACCAACTAATTGCATTCCGACAGGTAAACCATCCGCAAAACCACTCGGCACGGAAATGGCCGGCAAACCGGCTAACGAGGCCGGCGCCACATATAAATCTTCTAAATACATTTTTATAGGATCATCAACCTGCTCGCCGATTTTAAAAGCTGTGTCTGGCTGGGTAGGCAAAACTATCGCGTCTAATTTTTCCAATTCTTGGTCCAGCTCCTGCCTGATTATTGTTCTAACTTTCTGCGCCTGTAAATAATAAGCGTCGTAGTAGCCAGCGCTTAAGGCATAAGTACCGATCATAATTCTTCGCTTCGCTTCAGGCCCAAAACCCTTGCCTCTTGTTTTAAAATAAACATCTTTTAAATTCATAGCTCCCTCTCCTTGAGAAGGAGAGAGTTGGGGTGAGGTAGACAATCCATATTTTATTCCATCAAACCTAGCTAAATTAGAACTTATTTCTGAAGGAGTCACAATATAATAAACCGGAATGCCATATTTAGCGTGCGGTAATTTAATCGGTACAATTTTTACTCCTAACTCTTTTAATTTTAAAACAGCCTGACTAAATATATTCTTCACTTCCTCATCAGCATCTTTAAAAAATTCCTCTGGCAGGCCTAATTTCAAACCTTTAATATCTTTATTAAGTTCTGTTATATAATTAGGCACTTTTACTTCAGGGGTAGTTGCGTCATTTTTATCATGCCCAGCAATTGCCTTTTCTACAATCGCCGCGTCTTCTACGGTTTTAGTTATTGGTCCGGGGGTATCTGTCGAAGAACACATGGAAATAAGGCCAAATCTTGAATTCCGGCCATAAGTTGCCTTAAGCCCGGTTACTGAACAGAAACTAGCCGGGCACCTAATTGAACCGCCCGTGTCAGTGCCAATAGAAAAAAGACACATATCCGCCGCCACTGCTGCGGCCGGCCCAGAAGAAGAACCGCCAGCCACTTTTTCTAAATCCCATGGATTACGGGTTGGCCCAAAAGCCGAATTTTCGCCAGATGCGCCATGCGCAAATTCGTCGCAATTTAATTTACCTAATAAAACAGCTCCAGCCTCTTTTAATTTTTTAATAACCGTAGCATCAAACGGGGCAGTATAATTTTCTAAAATTTTAGAGCCGGCTGTAGTCCGAATTCCCTTTGTCATTATCACGTCTTTAGCCGCAAAAGGAATTCCTAATAAATCTCCTTTTTCTTCTTTGCTAATACGTATATCAGCCTGTTTGGCAGAATCTAAAGCCTCTTTTTCACACACTGCTAAAAAAGCATTGAGTTTCTTGTTAATTTGTTTTATTCTATCTAAATAAGCCTTGGTTAATTCTACGGAGGATATCTCTTTTTTTTGCAGTAATTCAGAGGCTTTTCTTATTGTTAATTTATTTAATTCCATAATTCTAAATTCTAAAATTACTCTAACACCCTCCTCACCTTAACCTGCCCATTTTCCAATTCCGGTGCTTCCCTCAAAGCCGCCTGTCTTTCTTTATCATCCCAATCTTCCACCACATCCTCTCGCATTACATTTTCCAAACCTGTTACTTGCGCCGTTGGCTCCACTCCAGTTACATCTACCTCCTGCAATTGACTTACATAATTTAAAATATCCGACAGTTGGCTGCCGTACTTTTTTAGCTCTGCCTCGGTTAATTCAAGACGAGCTAAATTAGCTATATGTTGAACTTGCGTCTTGGTTAGTTTCATATATAATATTACAAATTACAAATTATTACTAATATACAAATTATTCTTTTAAATTATTTGGATTAAAAATTCTAAATATCTTAACCCCTTTTGAAGTGAAATGGGCTAAAATTGCGAGCTTCATGCCGGTCACTGCCAAATAACTCTTAATCTGCTCAATATTACTTTTTGAAAAATGATCACCTCTTTTCAACTCAAGCACAATTTTATTATCTACTATAAAATCCATATAATTTCTGCCAACAACTTCCTTGCGAAAAATTATTTTGTACGGTGCTTGCCTTACGTATTTTATTTGATAGTCTATAAAACATTTTTCTATGGCTTTTTCATAATGTTTTTCTAAATATCCGTAGCCAAGAGAATTATATACTTCGTATAGTATTCCTACAATTCTATAACTTAACTCTTTATAAATAACTTTCCCTCCCCCTTGCTTCATATAAATTTGTGTAATTTGTATTTATTTGTAATTTGTAATCTTCTAAAATATTTGTGTAATTTGTATTTATTTGTAATTTGTAATCTTATTTTGTAATCTTTTTAAATTCACCCTCATCAATCACCCTCACTCCTAACTTCTTTGCCTTATCATACTTACTTCCCGGCTCTTTCCCAGCTACAACATAATCAATGTTTTTACTCACACTTGACGTTACATTCCCACCTAACTCTCTTATCTTAGCTTTTGCCTCTTCCCTTGTCAAACTCTCCAAACTTCCAGTTAACACAAAAGTCTTTCCGCTTAATTTAGCATTCGCCATTCGAAATTCGCCATTCGAAATTTTTACACCATTCTTCTCCAGTTTTTCAAGCAACTTCAAATTCTTCTCATCATGGAACCAGCCATATATACTATTAGCCGCGATCGGCCCTATATCTTTAATATTCTCCCAGTCTTCTATGCTTTTCTTCTGTATTATATTTACCAACTCATTAATTTGTGGCCATTCGTTCTTAAATTCGTGGCTTATTTGTTTTGCCAACTCATTGGCCATCTCTTCGCCTAAGTGCCTTATGCCTAAACCGATTAAAAACCGCGGTAAATCCACTTTTTTCTTAGCATTAATGGAGGCAATTAAATTTTCAGCGCTCTTGTCTGCAAATCTTTCTAATGGCTTTAAATCCTCTTCTGTTAATTTATAAAAATCACCTACATCTTTAACAAGGCCTTCTTTTACTAATTGTTCAATTATTTTCTTTCCTAAACCTTCAATATTAAGCGCTCCTCTTCCAGCCCAATGTATTAAACGCCGAAAATTAATAGCATAACAATTTTTATTAGCGCAACGATAAGCTACTTCGCCGGAAACCCTTTCTACTCTACCTCCGCACATTGGGCAGGTCTTTGGTAATTGAATCTTTTTTTCATCTCCTTGGCGCAATTTAGATAATACTTCAACTACTTTAGGGATAACATCGCCGGCTCGCTCTATAATTACCGTATCGCCAATCCGCAAACCCAGCCTCTTTATCTCGTCCATGTTATGGAGAGTTGAATGGCTAACAGTCACTCCGCCAACTCTAACTGGTTTTAAAAGCGCAATCGGGGTTAAAACCCCGGTTCTGCCTACCTGCCAATTTACTTCTTTTACTTTTGTGGTGGCCTGCTCAGCCGCAAATTTATAAGCCATCATATATCTGGGGCCTTTGCCGACTACTCCGAGCTTAGACCATAATGCTAAATCGTTAATTTTGGCTACCACCCCATCACACTCAAAAGGTAATTTTTCTTTATTTTTTTCCCAATATTCATGAAACTTAAAAACATCATCTAAGTTCTTTGCCTGTTTATTCTGGCTAAGCGCCTTAAAGCCAAGCAGCTTAGCTAGCTGATGTTCTTGATCATGTTTTACTAAACCCAAATCAGTCACTAGGCTATAAACATAAAAATCCAATTTTCTCTCTGCCGCTAATTTCGAATTTAACTGTCTAATTGAGCCAGCCGCTCCGTTGCGCGGATTAGCTAATATTGGCTTGCCTTCCTTTTTATACTTTTTATTTAGATTATTAAAAACTAACTTAGACATTATTGCCTCTCCCCGCACTTCGATAAAACCATTTGTAATCACCTGGAGTATGCTTTGGCATTCTTTAGCACTTAGTCCAGCTTTTTTCAATTCATTTTCTTTTGGTTGGCGTAATTTTAACGGAATACTTTCGATAGTTTTTAAATTTTGCGTAACATCTTCGCCAACCCTACCATCTCCGCGAGTTGCCCCCTGAACAAATATTCCATTTTCATATTTTAGGCTCATAGCTAATCCGTCCAACTTTAACTCACAGAAATAATTTAACTTCTTATTCTTAAATCTTAAATCTTCATTCTTAATTTTTTCTAACCTTCCTTCCCAATCTTTCATATCCTGTTCATTGAAAGAATCAAAGAGAGACATCATCGGACTGCTATGCCCAACTTTTAAAAATTTATCGAGAGGTTTACCTCCGATTCTTTGGGTAGGAGAATCAGGAGTAATAAACTCCGGAAATTTATTCTCAAGCACTTGTAACTCATTCTTAAGGCTATCCCAGACTCCGTCACTTATTTCCGGCTTATCTAATACATGATAAAGATAGCGATGGTGATTAATCTCTTTTCTTAATTTTTCTATTCTCTTTTTCACTTCTTTTTTGTTCATTTTATTTATATAGCTTGTTTCAAATTTTTTGTAATCTACTTTTAATATAAAAAAATAAAAAATTATCTTCAATAAACCAAGAAATGATTAAATCACAATGAATAACTTGCCTTAATTTAGGCAGAAGCTGTAAACTTCCTTGCCTTTTAATAAAAAGGGTATTTATTGACAATCTGGATTAATGCTTCCCTGGAAACAATATTCTATTTCCACAGTTCTCTTTACATTAATAAACTGCCCAGTTGAAGTAAAGCAAACATCAAGATCGCAAGCCTCTTCATTCTTAACCTTATAGCCGGAACCATTGCTTAAACTTTCAAAAAAAATAGTATTGCAATCAACACAAGTTGGAGTCGTAAAATCTACGCAGAAACCAGCGCATTCGCTAATATCAAACATATTTTTTCTCACCTCCCATAATATCCTCTCCGCGCCCGCTTCTGCGGCAAAATATGCTTTTGTAGAAACTGCCTGCGTACCGCTCATCTTAATTCCTGAAAAAACTAAACTAGCCGCCCCTAAGGCAACTACTAAAATGCTTGTTAATATTAATAAGGTCATCAACAACGCGGTGCCATTAATATTTTTTTTATAAGTCTTAAACATAAATTTAAAATTTCTGGTCCCTGAAACGTTTTTTGTACAACTAACAAAATAAGTTATTAGTAAAACTAGTAAAAAATAATCCTTTGCTTTACTAGTTTTACGTATTTTACTAATTTTACAAAGTGATAGAAAAGATCATCAAATAATAAAATATTATGCGGATTACAAATATCTCTATTCACTTATTCGTAATACCTTGATGAAATTGTAGTTTGTATTTTCATTTCCTGTTTATGCATCTCTTTTCTCATTGCTCTAGCTTCCATCATAATAGTAACGCTTGGCTGAATTTCATGAAACTCGTTCGCCTCATCATCTTCAATATAAAATAATAATTTTTCTAAATTTAAATCATCTGGCGTAATAAAGGCTGAATTAATATCCCTATCAACTTTAAGCCTTGATATGCCTGCATCATCTTCTAAATAATATCTAACGCAATCTCCATTTTTGTTTTCAAAATAAAGTTCATCGCCAAAATTCGATGCCTCCATAGATTCACTAGTATTAAATACTTTAAAAGCGGTTGTTCCAACAGGGGAAAGGTCGCAGCTACTGCCTCCGTGTGCGCCTCTTGCCATTCTTATTTCCTTGGCCATAGTTTCAAAAGCGTACCTCATATTTTCCTGTATATTTTGGGCGGCGATTGAATTGCGCTGGCCCTCAACCACCATTGAAAAAATTTGGGTAGCGGAAAGCATCGTAACTGAAAACAAAGCCACCGCTACTAACATCTCTAATAAAGTCGCGCCTTTATTATTTTTTCTAATTTCTTTAAAAATATAATTCATATATGTTTTATGATCCAAGCTTTATGCTTCATATCACCGCCAATCATATAAAACAGTATCGGCAATATATTGATGAAACTGCCCTCTTTCTCCCCATTGTACAATGGAAGATACTGCTATGAAAGAATTGGTATAATCATTAGTAGTTTCAATGATGCGGCTAAAATTAGTCTTTTCCCCTAAACCATGAACATAAAAATCATTATTTATTATTAATTCTGCGGCCGCATCGCTAATAATAACACCATCAGTTATCCCTATGAAATCAATGGTAAAAGTTTTAAAGTCATCTGGTTCAGCAATGCCAGTAAACACCCAGGGATTGCTCGGGTCAAGCCAACTCTTATCCCTCACATTCCTGGTTAACTCCAGGCCTTCTTGAGCTAATTGCGAGGCAATTAAATTATTTTTATTAATATATTGCACTTGCACATTTTGCACAATTAAAGATAGTACGCCAATTAAACCCATGGTAATAATAAAAATAGCTATTATAACCTCTAAAATACTAAAGCCGTAAATATTATCTAATTTTAGATTTTTTTTTCTGCAAAATTTTAACATTAAATTTAAGCTTTATTATTTAATAACTAATGCCACAACAGCCTTATCCGGCAACTATCTTTTCTTCATAAAACCGTTTAAGAAACCACAGCTAGTATGGTATTTTGAGCTTTATTCACCATAATAAACTGTGCCCACTACATCAATTAAGCCAAAAAAATTTACCGTAACAATTTTACTTGAAATATTATCGGCTAACTCTATTTCGACGGTTCCACTATTATCATTGTTTATATAAGTTATCGGATCAGGAGGTAAAAATACTATGTCAACTAAAGTACCTATATTAATAGAATTTATTGTAATGCCCGCAGGCAAATCTACAACTTTACCGCCTAACTCCTCACTAGCTTCGCCTTCGTCATATTGATTATTAGCGTCAAGGTCAGCAAATACATAATAGTAGCTTTCCCCTTCACTAAAATGCGCTCCCCAGCCACCGTCTGGAATACTACCGTCATATTCAACTGAGCCCAAGCTATTACTTTGAGCTAACCTTATGTCGCTGGCTACTTTTTGAGCGGTTATATTTAATTGCGAACGCTGGCTAGTAGCGCGATAGTTAACTAAAAATATTGCAGATAATAAACCGATAATCGATATGCTAACTAGTAATTCAATGAGGGTAAACCCCGCCGCTTTTTTACCCCGCAAAAAAAATCCTTCTCGCCACTCTCCTTGCTCACCCTGTCCCCTTCGCGAAGGACGGGGCGAGGAATAGGGCGAAAAGATGCCTGCCTTTAAATACGAGAAGGTAAGATTAGCTTTCACCGCCTGTAGTCTAATTCCATTGGCAAGCAACGCCTTTCTATGGGGTTTACACATCCTGGTTTTAAATCTTCCTTCGTATTTATAAAAATTAGAGATAAATCCTTTTATATTCTTAATTATTCTAGATAATCCCATATGCTAAAGAAAGACGAGAGCCATCCCCTCGTCTTGTTTAAAATAACAAATTAGGCTTAATTTATTCTTGCAATTATCATCCTGCAATGTATTGAAAATAATATTTTAAAAATATTAAGAATACTATTCCGCTTTAATTTCTTTCCATCGCGGCAATCTTAACCGCGCCTCAAGCATGTACGTATTCTCGCAATAATAGCTATCTTCATCAGTAACTCTCAGGATAGCCTCTTTATTTTCTTCTGCCTTGAATTTAACAATCATAGTTGAAGAGGCAAAAGTACCGTCTATAATTTCAATATTTTCAGGCGGATTATAGCTCCATGCCCAAATACAATTACTATCATTGTTTTCATCACTGCAAGCTACAGGCGCGGTCGGATCTTCAGCAAAGTATGTATTAGTAGTAGCTATAAATTTAACTTCTTCTTCTAAACTAATGCTCTTAGGCACCCAGGTAAACTCTACATCAGGGAACTCATGGAGATAGGTGGTGAATGTCTTGCTATTACCATCATTATCTAAATCATCCGGATCATAAAACTGCACCCATTCTGATGACATATTGTATTTGTCCCAAACCTTAACCCACCAATAATATCCTTGATTATATTCAAGAGCTACATTCCTATAAATATTATTAGAAGGATAAAAACTAGTTGCCAAGCCATCAAGCTTGGGCGTTTTTAAAGGCAGTAAATTTCCAGAACCATCATTAATAGCATCTAGGTCTTCAATTAAATGATCTGCGCTATCAAAAAATATTTGATAAGCAGTCTGAGGTTGATACGGGTCTTCTGGCTCATCAGGGTCATAAAAAGTCCAAAGTAATTGCGGATTTAGAGCGCCAAGAATTCCACAAGCGCAAGCATAATCGCAATTACCAGGATTAGCCATAGCATCGCCAGTAACTTCAGGCGCCGTATTTACATTTCCTACTACTTTATAATCATGCCCGGCGCACCCCCCAACCTCATCATCAGCGCAATTAAAACTCATCCAGCCTACTCCAATATCAGCTATGTTATCACTATCAACATCAGCGCCATTCCAGGCCCAGCCGCTAAAATCACTAGTAGTAATATCAATTTTAACTCCTTTTCCATTCCATATCCCGACGCTGTCATCGCTCATTTTTAACCAGCCCTCATCTCCTAAAGTTAATATTTTCGCCCAGCCAGTCACGCTTCTCTTATTATAATCAGTCTCTCCATATTCATACTTTACGATTTGTTGAGGATCGCTGGGATAGGGTGGGTCAGGAGCAAAATCTATCCAACCTACATTAGAACTCCAAGCATAGCCGGAAAAAAAGCCGGTCGTAATATCAATATCAACATTATAATTATTATCAACACAGCTTCCGCCTACCGCCGAGCAATCGCTAGTATCGTCGCATATTATGCTTGAGTCATATTCGCAAACCAGGCACCAATAAACACACTCGCCCCCATTACTGGTACAATCAGATCCTGCGCCGGCGCAGCTATAATTTATTGCCCTTTTCGTACTAGTATCCCGGCAGAGTTTATATTCATCTTTACCGCAGTCTTCTTGGCTAAAGCTAAACCAGCCAAAATTCTCGCTCCAAGCCCAGTTGGTTACATTACCGCTGCTAGCCATCTCTCCTAAGCCGCTATCATAACTATCTTCTACTTCGTCTGGTAAAAAAGCATAATTATATATTTCAACTTCGTCAATAAAGCCACTAAAAACACCCTGCGTTCCTTTGGCGTTATTAGGAGTACCGACCGTAAGATCAGTATAATCATCAGTGAAACTGGCGCTAGATTCATAAGCTGAATTATTAAGCACGCCGTTAATATAAACGGAAATTTTTCCTGTATCCTGATCAAAGGTGCACATCACATAGGTAAATTTATCAGTAAATATTTTTCCGCTAATTACATTGGCTTGACTACTTAGTTCTTTTATACCGCATTGTATTTTTTCATCCGGCATGATAAGCATATAAATACCCCGGCTTGAAGTTTGCGCTCCTGATGATATTATATAGCCATTATCAGTATGGTCATTAGGGTTTACCCAAGTTCCCCAGGATATGCTTTTGTCAGTAGGGTCTGATATTATGTTACCGCTAAAACTGCCAAAATCAACATAACTATTTTCTCCATCAAACTCTAAACAATCATCACTTACACAGTCAATTTCATATTTCCAAGTTGGTCCATTAATTAGAGCTCCATCATTATTGTTCACCTCGTCGTCAGTTAATATTCCCGCTCCTTCGTTAAACTTCCATTTCCCAACCAAGCGCGGCTTACTATCAAAATCAGCCCTAATTTCCTCATCGTCTAGGACATAATTATAAATTTTGACGTCGTCAACAAGACCATGGAACGGATACGTGAAATCCGTCCGCGAACCAATGGTAACAGGACTATCCAAGGTAAAAATGCTAGCATTTGAACCTACATAAACTCCATTACTATAAAGTTTCCATTCTGTTGCAGTTTGGACGAAAGTGGCGAAATGCCACTTGTTTACTAATAATCCAGTAATTTTTAATCCTTCTGGATTATTACCATTACTATTATGATAACGCAAGCTAGCCGTACCATCCCCGTCATTAACAACATCAAACCCCTGCCAGTCGCTGCCATCGCCAAATATTACATTATCATTATTGCCTTGCCAAACACCGCTGCCTGGCCTAAACCAAAATGACACCGTTCTGGTTGTGAGACCGCTAAAGCCGGGTATAGCCACATAGCCATCTACCCCGTCAAAACTCGCTACTTGCCCCATTATTTCGTCTTCAATAATATCTACTCCTCCGCTCGGTATTCCAGTATTGTTGTTAAAGCTTGAGTCAGTATAATCGCCGTCAAATTTCCAATAACCCGAAGTAGCCTCAAATTCTTGACTATCCACTCCATAACTCTCTATCGGTGTACCTTCAGAAGGACAACCGATAATTTCTGCTTCTATGGGGTCAATAACGCCATTTCCGTTAGTATCGCAATTCCTTGAACTAAAGCTTATCCAGCCAATTTCTTCATTCCAGGCCCAGCCGCGAAAATAATTATCTTGCTCTAAATATACTCCATAATCTGAGACGCTGCACTCCCCAACTCCATAACATCTCATTTTAATCCAACCCTCGGGATTAGCGCCGGTACAAGCGCTCGGATAATCATCCGCCATAGAACAAATACGGGCCCAGCCAGAAACTTCTCTAGACGCTAAATCTATCTTAGCTGAATAAATTGGGCTATAGCCCGCTGGAGGGGTATCAGATGCGTTGAACCAAATATAACCAACCGCGTCTGACCAGGCATAACCTGTAAAATTACCATCTGGCTCAATATTAACTCCGTAATCATTAGCCGCGCAAGAATCTGTATTAGTGCAATTAAAACTTATCCAACCAATATTATCATTCCATGCCCAGCCCTGGACATTATCTCCAGCTCCGGCTCGAGTGATTTTAGTAGTAAGGCTAAGATCATAAAAAAACAAAACAGCACTAAAAATTATAGCGGCCATAGTTATGCCTGCTAATATTATCCATGTTTTCTTTCTAAAAAAATCTTTCATATTTTACCCCAAGTACATTTATAGTGATCTTGGCGACAAGCCTTATGAACTAATATAAATTATTAGAAAATAAGGTTTAATAGACAAAATTGGTTGGTGAAAACTTTGTTTTCGTTGTAATATTAGTCATACATTTATAACAAATTTAAATCTATTTGAATTTATGACTAATATCTCAAAAAAAACATTGTGTAAATTGTAGCGGTA
>JBDRJA010000132.1:0-4423 GCA_043815345.1 Patescibacteria group bacterium
TGTATTGGTCCAGCACATATTGGACACCAAGCTATTTTTAAGTAAATAATCCACAGGAGAGGTTAAATCTAAACTCCAGTGATACCTTTCGGTATTATACCATACCAACCAATCCATAAGCTTTTGATTGAATTCATTTACATCCTGAAGTAGTATTTCATTTTGATCGACAAACTCTTCCTGCATGGTTCTATTGTATTTTTCAATATGACCATTCTTGTACGGCTGGCCAGGATAATTCCAGTAATGAGTGATTCTGCTTTTCTCTAAATAATCGCGGAAGTACTTATGAAATTCCGATCCATTGTCAGTCTGCGTCGCCTTAATGGCGTACGGAAACGCTATCTTGAGCTTCTGGTAAAAATCTCTGGCATTAACAGAAGTGGCTCGTTCATATGCCCAGGCAAATGAATATCTGGTTTTAACATCTACCGCTGTAATAATATATCGCTTCACGTTCCAAACAAATTTTACAATAGTATCTATCTCCACCAAATCACCTTGTTCGTAGGCGGTAAAATCCTTTGGTTTTCGCAGTTTCTTTGTCCTTTTAACCGTTTTTAGCTGTCCGTTATGATAGAATTTCTGTCTTTGGTGGTATATCTTTTTATCTTTAATAATCCTCCCTATTTTTGATTCGGAATATATAGATAAATTATTCTTTCGGCAAAATATATCTAAATATTTTTTAATCTTAGCCTTGCCCATATTTGGACAAACTTCTAATCTTAACCTCTTAATTTCAGCTAAAACCAACGAATGAATCTCTCTTTTGTGATTATCTTTTCTGGCTTGAATTCCCGGATTCAAACTCTCAATTTTATACCCTGAATCTTTATATAGCTTCTGCCAGTAGTACAGGGTTGAGCGTTTAGCTCCGAAGGCGTCATGGGTCGCTTCTGAACCATATTTTTTCCAATAGTTTAATATCTTTAGCCTAGTTTCGGCTTTGTCTGTAATCATAATATTTGGATTAAAATGTTTTAATCCATAATTATACATCCTGCCAAAACCAGGGCAATGTTTATATTTAAACCCTATTTTCATACATTTTGGTCTGCTTCGCAGTCCAAAATGTGCCTGAACTTATTCAGCAAAAAAATACATTTTCATTTATCTCCAAAAACAAAATTAATCTATTTATTTTAAATTACTAATTTGAATATTTAATTTATTTAATTCTTCTTGGTAATTTTTTAATTTTTTTCTTTCCTGTTCAACAATTTTCGCCGGCGCTTTCTTAATAAACTCTTTATTTCTTAGTTTTAATTCAACGCTCTTAATAACTTTTTCTAAATTAATAATTTCCTTTCTTATTCTTATCTTTTCTTTTTTCTTGTCAATCGCTTCTAACAAATAAATTTCAATGTCAGCTATTAAGATTGTAATTGCGCCAGGAATCTTTTCCCCATCAATTTTAACTTCAAGTTCACTAATTCCTGTTCGCAATCCCATAATAAGATCTTTTTGCTTATCAATTAGTTTTTTATATTCTTCAATCTTTGTATAAATCACTGCTTTTATTTTTTTACCCGGTTTAACTTTATTTTCTGCCCGGGCATTTCGGATAGCAACAATAATTTTCTGAAGAGTTACTGTCTCCATATAATGAAAACCTTTACTAAAATCTTTAAATATCTCTTTATATTTGTCTAACTCAGGATATTTCTCAACTAACAATAAATTTCTATTTCCCATCTCTTTCCATATAGCCTCGGTTACAAATGGCATGAACGGATGCCACAATTTCAATAAATCATTTAAAATAATCGAGAATATTTTATACTTAGAATTATTTTTTTCAAATTTACTTACTTCCAAATACCAATCAGCTAACTTATTCCAGGTAAATTCTCTTAACCTTTCTCCCGCTTGCGAAAATCTATAGTTTTCCAAATCATCTCCAATCGCCATTATTAAACTTCTTATTTCAAATAAAATCCATTTATCAAATAAAGTTAAATCCTTTAAATTAAACTCATAATTCTTAATTCCTAATTCATAATTCATAATTATATACCGCGAAATATTCCAAAGTTTATTAGCAAAATTCCTAAACCCAGCAATCTTTGCTTCGCTTAGATTCATATCTCCTCCTGGAGTAGTTCCAATCACTAATGACAACCGAGTAGCATCAGCTCCGTATTTCTTTATCATTTCTAAAGGATCAATCGTATTTCCTAAAGTTTTACTCATCTTTTTTCCTTTTTCATCACGAACTAAGCCATGCAAGTAAACATCCTGAAAAGGAATGTCTCCGATAGCATAAATAGTCATAATAATCATCCGCGCGATCCAAAAAAATAAAATGTCGTAGCCAGTTTCTAAAACATTGGTCGGATGAAAATTTTTAAAGTCAGCGCTATCAATCTCCAATTTACCATTTTTTATTTTTATTTGTTCGGGTGATTTAGCTAAAGTTGAAAAAGTCCAAAGCCCAGAAGAAAACCAAGTATCTAAAGTGTCCGGATCTTGATACCAGCCAATTTTTGCTGGAGGTTTATCGCCAATATGTATTTTGGCGTCTCGTAGTGGTTTTCGGAGCCGGTTTTGCTCTACCCACGCATCATCAACCATTTTTTTCTGTTTAAGCAAATTTATATATCCTATATACAACTGTATATTACCTTTCTGATTTGAAAACCACTGAATATTTTTATCTTCCCATGAACTTTCCTTTAAAATATCATCTGAAAATCTATCAAATGCCTTTTCGTCAGTCAAACCTAACTTTTCACAAAGTACACTACTCTTAAAAGACACTGCCTCCATATTAGAGCCTATCTCTGTTTTGTGCCAGACAGGAATTCGATGTCCGAACCAAATTTGGCGTGAGATGCACCAATCCCGTAAATTATCCATCCAATGAAAATAATTTTTTTCAAACCGCTCCGGAATAATATTTATTTTTTTTCTATTAAAAACTCCTTTTCTAACTGCTTCAACGCTTAACTCCTTAATGCTCTTTTTATATTTTGGAATTTTTTTATTAACGTCTATAAACCATTGTAGGCTTGGCAATGGTTCAATCGGCGTGTCGCATCTGTAGCATAAAGATAAATTATTCTCTATTTCCTCTTCCTTTATTAATAATCCTTTCTTCTGTAATTCTTTCGCAACCATCTCTCTGGCTCTAATTACATCCTGTCCTGAATATTTGCCAAAACCGTCACGAATTTTACCATCTTCATCAATAACCTTTATAATATCCAAATTATTTTCTTCAGCCAACTGCCAATCAACAATAGAGTGGGCTGGAGTAACTCCTAGAGCGCCGGTCCCAAATTTTATGTCTGTATTTCTGTCTACAATAACTTTTAATTTTAATTTAACTCCTACGAAATCCACTTGATAAATTTTTCCTATATATTTTTTGTATCTTTTATCTTTAGGATTGACCGCAACCGCGGTATCGCCTAGTTTTGTTTCCGGTCTAGTAGTGGCGATTGCGAAAGGAAAATTTTTACTATATTTAAAAGTATATAGTTTTGTTTTTTGCGCTTTATATTCAACTTCATCGTCTGCTAAAGTTGAATGGCAGCGCGGGCACCAATTTACAATCCTCTCCCCTCTATAAATCAAGCCATCGTCATACATCATTTTAAATACAGTATTAACAACCTTATTTCTAGTTTCATCTAACGTATAAGCCTCTCTGGACCAATCGCATGAACTGCCGATTTTTTTTATTTGGTTAACGATTGTGTTATGAGAATCTTGAGCAAATTCTACTACTCGCTTTAGAAATTTCTCCCGGCCTAGCTTATGCCTATCAGTACCCTCCTCTTTTAAAATCTTTTCTACTTTGGTTTGGGTAGCAATCGCCGCATGATCAGTGCCCGGCACCCATAAAGTCTTATCGCCTTTCATCCGATGATAACGAATTAAAATATCCTGAATCGCCAGCATAACCGCATGTCCCATATGCAAAGTCCCTGTTCTATTTGGCGGCGGCATAGATATGGAATAAGTATCAGCTTTATTTTTACAGCCTAAATTATCCGGATTGAAATAGCCTGATTTTTCCCATTTTTCATATATTTTGTCCTCGTATTTACCTGGCTCGTATACTTTTGGATGTTCTTTCTTCATATAAATAATCCGAATAATCCAAATTAATATCCGAATGCTCCGAATGATAACATTAAATATTTCTGAATATATTAGCATTCGGAACATTCGGATAAATTTGTAGATTCGGATTTATTTGTTCACTAAATTTTTTAAAATTAATAAAAATAATACTAAGATTAGAAATTACTATCCTGTATAATAAGATTACCAAAATTAGCTATCTTTGGCAAGAAATTAAGAAAAATTATTATAACATAAAAATAACTCTTGACACTAAAAAAAACATAAGATATATTTATAGACTGTGCCAGACCACATTTTATCTGATAAACTTAAAATATTAAAAATA
>JBDRJA010000133.1:0-7148 GCA_043815345.1 Patescibacteria group bacterium
CGCAAGGAAGTATTGTGCCCAAGGGCGCAAAAAAATAATAATATAGAGATAAAAAGTTAACAAAAGTTAACCGATATTAAGATATGTTGATTACTTTTTGTTAAATTTTTATCAAAGTCGCTTTTCGGCGACAGTCCCTAATAGTTGTTTTTATTATTGATTATTTTTTTTATATCTATTCTTGTAGTTTTTATTTTATCTACTGAATTTTTAGTTTATACCAAATTATGCTATAATTAGTAATAGAAAAAGAAAAAATTACATATTTAGTTAATAGATATATAGAATGAAAATTTTAAAAAATCACAAAATAATAAATTATTTAGTTATTATTAATTTTTGTTTTTATCAAATTGTATTTTTATTGGTGCCTAGCACCATTTTTTTAAATGCTGAAATTGATTCTATTGCAACTACCTCTGATAAATCCAGTGAAGAGACTAAAGTTTTGAACACCAATGAGGATTCGGATACTAGCACTTCCAGTTCTGATATTTCGGATGATATACTATTTACTGATGAACCTGACTCAGATTTATCTGATAAAGCAAGCGAAGGATTACCTTTAGAAATAACATTTATGGAGAGGATGGATTCGCCTTTTTCCGGGGATAAAAGAATAACTATTTCCCCGAATCAAACAATAGACAAAGCGGATTTTTTTATTAAAGGCCAGAACGAAGAATGGCATGCCGGTACGCCCGAACCTTCTGGAGATTATTATTTTATATGGAAAACCGCTGATTATCCAGACGGTAGCTATGTTGTTTCAGCAGCAGCTTATAAAAACGGTGATCAGGCAACTATATCTTTTAGCGCTGATGTTAAAAACGAAACTGGAATATCCGAGGAGCAAAAAAATGTTGCTAATAACCGAATAGATACGATAGATTTATACAAAAGTTTTGATGAAAAATTAGAAATTGTGGAACCAGTTAAGGAAATAACCGAAGTAGAAAAAAGTATTGACTATAATAACGATGAGCATATTGTAAACACAAAGAATTATATTAATAATGCCCCCAAGTATTATCCAGACGAAAGTTTTGAAAATAAAAAGGAATTTTTAGATGAGCCTTTTTATGATATAGCCCATGAAGAAAAATTTATTCGTGAACCGATAATATTTCCTGAATGTAAAGAAAATAACATAAATTATGAGCCTGATTGCAAAGAATTTATGCTAATGTCGCCTGAATGCCGGGCCAAAGGCTTTAAATCTAAGACAGAGTGCGAAGGGTTTTTATTTACGCCACCTGAGTGCCGGGAAAAAGATTTGAGCCAGGAAGATTGCGATAAACTTATGAGGCTGCCTCATGAATGCCAGCGGAATAATATTTTAGATCCTCAAAAGTGCAAAGATTTTATGTATGAAAGTTCTATGCCATATGAATGTAAACAGGCTGGCGTAACTAACCCCGAAAAATGCAATAAGATTATGCGGCTAGGCAAAATGACAATTGAGTGCCAGGAAGCCGGTATTAGCAGCCTAGAAAAATGTGAAGAGTTTATGCATAACCAATTTCTTTTAACTCCCGAATGCCAGTCTAATAGAATTCATGACCCGATAAGCTGTAAAATATTTATGGCAAAAGAGTTTATGCCAAAAGAATGCCAGGAAGCCGGGGTTACGACCAAAGAAGAATGTGATTATTTATTAAGAAACCAATATCAGTCTGAAGATTTTAAGGAAATGATAGAAATAACGAGAGGAGAAGTTGAATTTTTTAAAGATGATACGTATTATGACATGGACAAGGGCATGCCGCGAGAATGCCAAGAGGCAGGTATTATAACACCAGAAGAATGCGAAAGGATTATGTTTACGAAGAAGATGCCTAAAGAGTGTGAAAAAGTTAATGCGAGTACAATAGAAGAATGCGATAAAATTATGTTTGTAGCCCATATGCCTTATGAGTGCCAGGAAGCCGGGATTATAGACCCGGAGGGATGCCGGAAGCATATGGATACGGTCTACATGCCGCCGGAATGCCGCGAGGTTAACGCTCAAGACATGGAAGAATGTGAAAAAATAATATTTAAAAAGCATGCTCCGCCGGAATGCGTTAAGGCAAATATTTTAGAGCCAGAAGCCTGCGATAAGCATATGTTTGAAATGCATGTTCCAGACGATTGTTTAGAAAATGGAATTAAAACTGGAGAGGCCTGCAAGAAATTTATGTTTGAGAAATACGGGGATAAAGAAAAAATGCCGCTTGATAAGCTTCCGATTGAGTGCCAGAAAGCCGGGGCTGACTCTATTGAAAAATGTGATGAAGTAATGAGAGGCTTGTATATGCCTGGCGAATGCAAAGACAAAGGCATAAAAGATGAAGGAGCTTGTGAGTATTATTTAAAGCAGAAATATATGCCGACAGAATGCCGCGAAGCCGGAGCTGAAACTAGAAGTAAATGCGATAAAATAATGTTTAATAAATACGCTCCGTCTGAATGTAAAGAAGCTGGGATTGAAAACGACAAAGATTGCGAGGAATTTATGTTTAGTAAGTATTCACAAAAAATAAAATGCGAAGGACTTGATGATTGGCAATGCGAAAATTCAATTAAGGATAGGCATATAGGAAATATTGTCGCTAAACAGGCTAAATTTATGGAAGTAAAAGAAAAAGTATTGAGCTTGGCCGGCGAGTCTTTAAAATTAGAAAAAATAAAAGAGAAGCTTGAAATTTCTAAAGATATTATTCCGACAACGCGAGAACAAGCGACTTTGAAAATTTTACCGGCTAAAGAAATTTTATCTCTAAATGAAAACGATAATTTAACGCAGACTGGTCCAGTAGCCTTCATGATAGATAGCGATGGAGACGGTTTGCCGGATGATTTAGAAATTAGGCTAGGAACAGATCCGAATAACAAGGACAGCGATAACGATGGTTATTTAGATGGAGCTGAATTAAAAAATAAATTTAACCCGCTCGGGGAAGGCGTGCTAGACAAGACAATTGCTCCAATAGACGAAGCTATTGTCGGTAATAAAACCCTAGGGCATCCAAAAGCAGAAGGAGAAGAGTCAGAGGAATTATCTATTAAAAATATTATTAACGTGATTGACGATGAAGATGCCGACGCTGAAGGTTATGATATTTCCGGCATGGCCAAGCCGAATAGCGTAGCCACATTATATATATATTCAGACCTGCCGGTAGTCGTTACTGTTAATGCCGACGAGTATGGTAATTGGCAGTATAAGTTTGACCAGTCGTTGGTTGAAGGTGAACATGAAATATATGTAGCTGTTAACGATAATACGGGCAGAGTTGTTAAAAAGAGCAGCCCTTTAAATTTTTTTATTAAGGAAGCTAAGGCTATATCAATAACTGATTTTGTGTCTCCGGCAACCAGCGCTACGCTTTTAAGCTCAATAGAAAAAGATTTTCTTTTGTATTATATTATCGGCGGAGCAGTAATTTTTATCGGTTTGGGCGGCTTTATTCTATTCTATTACCAAAATAAAAGAAAGTATGAGCGTTAAAAATTTTTTTATTGAAAATAGGGAAACAGCGCAATTAGTATATGGGGTGTTTTTAATTATCATCATTCCCTTGATTATTATTTTTAACACTATTTTTATTATAAATAGGTATAATAATAGCATTGATGCTGGCCTGCAGCGCCAGGCTTTATCCTTGGGCCGTTCAGTTTACGCGTTATTAAAAGATGACTTAGGAAGTAAGGAAAAAATTCAGGGAAAGATTAATGATTTAGCTGAAACAAATACGGATTTATTAGAGATGGCAATATTAGAGCCGGCTGGAGATGATTTTAATGTAATGGCCAGTACAGACAGTGTCCAATTAAATAAAAATATTAACTTTTATTTTTATAAAATAGCTTGGACACAGCCGGATAATGACGGTCTGGCAACAGATTCGTTAAAACTAGCCTCTAATGAAGGTGGTCAAGAATTTAAGGCTGATAAACCAAATCAAAGGTTTTGGCTTGTGGCTATGCCCATGAGCAACGCCAGCGGAGATAAGCAAGCCTTGCTGTCAATAAAGCTTTCTTCAAAAATCGTAGATGAATTAACTACTAATAATCGTAATATTTCCATAATATTTTTGATTTTAACCGTGTTAATTGCTATACTTTTCTTAGCGGCAACAGTTAGGCTTTGGGATTATGCTATTCTTTATAAAAAGATTAAAGAAATTGACCAGATGAAAGATGAGTTTATATCAATTGCTTCTCATGAATTAAGGACGCCAGTTACCGGCATAAAAGGTTATGTTTCCATGATATTAGAAGGTACTTTAGGTAAAATTAGCCCTAAAATTAAAGAGAGCTTGAAATTAGTGCAATTTTCCTCTGATAGATTAGCCTTGTTAGTAGAAGATTTGCTAAACGTAAGCAGGATTGAGCAAGGTAGATTTAAAATAAATCCTAAAAATTTAGATATATCCTCGGTAATTCAAAGTATAATCAACGAATTAAAAGTGCAATCTGATGAAAAAGGGCTTTCACTTGAATTTCAGCCGCATAATAATAAATTGCCGTTAATTAAGGTAGACGCAGATCGTCTTAAACAGGTTTTAATTAATTTGATCGGTAACGCCATAAAATATACAGAAAAAGGCAAGGTTGAGATAATAACAAGTGAACAAAGTAAGGGCAGAGTATTGGAAATAAAAATTAAAGATACCGGCATTGGGATGACGGCAGAAGAAAGAAAAAGATTATTTGAAAAGTTTTATCGGGTGCAGAATAAAAAAACCAGTGAGATTACGGGTACCGGGCTAGGGCTTTGGATAACAAAAAAAATAGTAGTATTAATGAAAGGAAAAATATTCGTAGATTCAATTAAAGAAGTTGGTACCCAGGTAACATTAAGTTTCCCAATTGTGAAAAGATAAATAGGGTTATAAATTTAGAAAATTATATGCGGCTTTCTAAGTTGCAAAGAAATATTTTAAAAGAAGGCTACCTTAATAGAAATAATACTAAGTTAAAGGTGGATTTTTATCATTTTTATCCTAAGAAGGAGTTAGAAAAGAATAAAAAGAATATTCAGGATGTGCTCCACAAGAGTTTAGAAAGTATGGTTGTAAAAGATTTAATCGTTGCTTTTGGACATAAAACCGCTAAAAAGTGGTTCATTGAAAAAGTAAAATTGACAGCTAAAGGCAAGAGGATAGCTAGAGAATTAATTAAAAAAAGGCAGAGGAAGCTGCCAAAAATGTGATGCTAATCTGCGAATTAGATGCGAATGCCGCTAATCGCTAATGCCGTGAATAATATTATTCGCAATTCGCAGCATTCGTATAATAATTCGCGTTATTAGCATCACGCATAAATATATGAATACTCAAAATAACTCCGCTAAATACGCATTTTTTTACATGCTTAGCTTAGTGGCGTTAATATTTATGGCCTGGTCAGCCGGGATGATAATTTTTCAGATTATCAATAAATTTATCATAGATATTATCAATCAGTATCGGGGAAGTTATTCGCCGGACCAACTTAAGTATGCTATTTCAGCTTTAATTATATCTAGTCCGATATTTTATTTGACCAGCCGGCAAATTTATAAAAATTTATTTTCTGGCACCCTGGACAAGAACTCTGGGATTCGCAAGTGGTTGACCTATTTTATTTTATTTGTTTCTTCGGTCGTGGCTTTAGGATGGTTAATCGCTACGGTTAATAGTTTTTTAGACGGAGAGCTAACCACTAAATTCATTTTAAAATCCATAACAGCTATTGGTATTTCCGCGGCTATTTTTACTTTTTATTTATATGATATAAAGAGAGATGAAGTGGCTGGCAAGAAAGACAAGATGATCCAAATATATTTTTACGGCTCATTAATTTTTGTTATTGCTACTTTCACCGCTTCTTTATTCATCGTAGAATCACCGCAAGCTACTAGAGACCGAAAATACGATAATACCATTTTAGAAAAATTTGAGAATATTGATGGAGCAATTAACACTTATTATAATGATTATGGGAAACTTCCGATAAGCTTAGATGAATTAAAGTCCGATTTTAGTTATTTAACTGAAGAGAATTTAGCTAATCCGGTAACCAAAGAAAAATTTGAATATAAAATATTAGAGGATGATAAATATGAATTATGTACAGTGTTTAGGACTTCAAATAAAGATGATGATGCCAGAGAAAGCTTTAATAAAGACCGCTGGACTCATGAGGCGGGAAAACAGTGCCTTAGCCAAAAAGTGCGAGAATTTGATGACGTGAGAGTTAAGTCATTAGTTCCTAGAGAAGCTATGCCAGTGGATTGATTGAAGAGTAAGTAAATAGTTGAATGGTAAACAGTAAACAGTAAAAAAGAATGCTAATACTAGCTGTTTTACTGTTTACTGTTTTATATATACATAATTTTTTTGTACATTTTATAATTTTACGGAGGTGAAAAATGGTTTCTAGTAAAACTAAGATTTTAGTAGTATGTCATTATATTTCTATCAGGGAATTAGTTAAGAAGAATTTATTAGAAATGGAATTTAAGAATATTAAAGAAATGGAAGACCCTTGGACTATATATAAAATACTTGAAAGGGATAGGGAGGTACTTGGAAAGGACAGGGAGGCCTGTATAATTATTTCAGGATTAGATATCGGCACTAAATACTTTAGTATTATAGATTTGTTACGTATGGCTCGATATTTAAGAAATGATGTAATTTTTATAGCAGTACTTCCCCAAGGAAAAATAGATAAAAAGACAAGGAAGGTAATAAAGGATTTGGAAAAGGAAGGGGTGGAGGGCATAATTTCTGGGCCCTTAGAAGAAATTAAAAGTTATGCACCGACTATATCAAATGCTTTAGCGAAATTATACAGAGAAAATAAGGCTTCTGGAAATTAACAGGCTTCACTTTGATAAGTGGAGTCATTTTTTTTGTATATTCGCTGTATTAATTAGCCGCCTGATATCAGGTATTGAAATTGTAATTTTCTGTTTACGCTCGTGCCACACTGATTGACGCGGAAAATAGGAAGTACAAGAATTATTTTAAAGAAGAATTTTTTTACAGTTGTTTTTATTATTAATATTTTTCTTTATAACTATTCTTATAGTTATTACGTATCGCTTGACTTGCATTTAGGTGTGATATAAAATATAGACAAGCCCAAAGGAGGACTTTTAGAACTCTTTTGGG
>JBDRJA010000134.1:0-3138 GCA_043815345.1 Patescibacteria group bacterium
GCCAAAAAGCAGAATTTTTATTATCAGTTTCAATACTTAATAAAATGACAAGTTTTGGTATGCCGGATAGTTATCTAGTTGTCTAAAATTTAATGAACATAGGATGATTTTGTCTAAAAAATTATTCGTGCAACAAAGTCATGTAAATCTACAAATTAATGTTATTTTGCCATACGGTAAAAGCCACAACTAGAAATGTGGCACATGCGAATTAATGCAAATAATTTAAATTTTATAAATATGGACAAAAGTATTAAAAAAGTTGCCATATGCGCAGCCAAAAAGGCTGGTAAAATACTTTTAAAAGAGTATAAGAGTTTTGATAGAGGAAAAGTGGAATTAAAAGCGCATCATGAAATTTTAACCCGCGCCGACTTGTTATCTGAAGAAATAATTATTAAGGAGATTAAAAAGAGTTTCCCTTATCATCAGATTTTATCAGAAGAAGCAGGAAAAATGGGAGCTAAAATTGAGAAAAACCGAGAGGTTGTCGCAGGCGGGACGCCTGCTCTAACGGATTATCTTTGGATAGTTGATCCTTTGGACGGAACCACTAATTTTTCTATTCATAATCCTTTGTGGTCAATATCAATTGGGGTAGCTTATCAGGAAGAAATTATTTTTGGGATAATTTATGCACCAGTCTTAGATGAGTTGTATATAGCCGAGAAAGGTAGGCGCTCGAAATTAAATGGTAGGATGATTGGAGTTTCTAAAACCGAAAAAGGTAAAATAATAAATACTTTTTGTCACGGTCGGGAGGAAAAATACGTTAGAAAAGCAATTAAATATTATAGCTATCAGAAGTTGCATGAACTAGACTGCCGGCAGTTGGGCAGCGCCGCTATTGAATTAGGTTTTGTGGCAGCTGGCCGTACAGAATCAATCGTAATTCCAGGAGCCAATTCCTGGGATGTAGCGGCCGGCGTAATACTAGTCAGAGAAGCGGGAGGAAAGGTAACTGATTTTTTTGGCAAGGAATGGAATTTAGATTCTACTGATATAGTTGCTAGTAATGGCAAGGTGCATGGTAGTATATTGGAGATAGTTAGGGGCAAATAAAGTGACTGGAATCAGATTGATTTGTTTTTAAATCACGAGTTATAGGTTATAAGTTATAGGTTATTAGTTCTAACGAAGAATATTTATAACCTATAACATATAACGTATAACTGGTCACTAAACAGCATGTGCATGAATAAGAAGGAATATTTTTTTATATTAGCACAAATCGTATTATTTACATTACTAACAGCTTGTACTATGAATGAAAAAGACAATGTAAAAATTTATAATAACATTCGGCCGGCAATGACTGCTGGGCAGTATTATCCTGGCGAGGCTAGTCGGCTAGAGTTTAAGATTGATAATTATCTAAAAAGCACATCCCCAACACACCCCCTAACCCCCTCTCAAGAGGGGAATATGGTAAAAGCAATAATCGTACCACACGCAGGGTATGATTTTAGCGGGCAGGTGGCAGCTTATGGATATAAATTACTTGAAGGAAAAAAGATTAATACGGTAGTAATAATATGTAATTCGCACGCCTCGTATTTTAAGGGCACAGCAGTTGACGAGCATGATGCTTGGCAGACGCCTTTGGGGTTGGTGGAGGTTGACCAAGAATTGTCCAAAAAGTTTGTTGATAATTATGACAGCATAAATTTTAATAGCGAGCCTTTTAATGAGCCAGACCAAACATTAGAAGTACAAGTACCATTTTTGCAGACCGTGATAAAAAATGATTTTAAAATATTACCAATATTTTTCGGTAATGAAGACCCCTCCCCAACCCTCCCCCTGCAAAGGGGAGGGGGAGAAGCTAGCTATAAAGAATTAGCTAAGGCTTTGGCGGATAATTTAGGCGAGGATGATTTAATAGTAGTTTCTACGGATATGTCACATTATCCGGCTTACGAAGATGCCAAGAGGGTTGACTTAGAAACCTTGGAGATGATAAAAACTGCGGATGTAAGCAAACTGGAAGCGCATATTAGCGAAGTGGAAAGCGAGAATATTGCCAATGAGCAGACTTTGCTTTGCGGAGTGGACGGGGTTAAGACTGTGATGGAGTTGTCTA
Source organism: Patescibacteria group bacterium (assembly GCA_043815345.1). Taxonomy (GTDB): domain Bacteria; phylum Patescibacteriota; class Patescibacteriia; order Patescibacteriales; family CAYMCJ01; genus JBDRJA01. The sequence goes on from JBDRJA010000134.1 coordinate 2,084, forward strand.
ATTTAATGAAGTGGGACAAGATTGAGGTTTTAAAATATGCTAACTCCGGAGATGTGGAAATTGGGGATAAGGGAAGTGTGGTAGGGTATGGCGCAGTATCGTTTATCAAGATTAAAACCACCCCTAGCCCCTCCTTACTTAAGGAGGGGAACGCTAAGAACGTAGCTGGTGAATTAGATAATCATCAAAAGAAAGAATTATTGAAGATTGCCAGGGAGACAGTGGAGAGTTTTGTGAAAGACGGGAAGACTCCTGAATTTGATATTAGTGATGAGCGTTTAAACGCCAAAGAAGGGGCATTTGTTACTTTGCATAAAGATGGACAATTACGGGGTTGTATTGGACAGATTGTACCGAGTGAAGAACCCTTGTGGCAAGTTGTACAGGATATGGCCATTGCGGCTTGCAGTGAAGATAATCGCTTTAGCCCGGTGAGTGAAAAAGAATTAGATAAATTAGATTATGAAGTAAGTGTTTTAAGCGTTCCTGAACCGATAGATGATTGGCAAAAAATTGAATTAGGTAAGCACGGAGTGATAGTTAAAAAAGGAATGCATTCTGGAGTATTTTTACCGCAGGTGGCTACGGAAACCGGCTGGACTCGCGAAGAATTTTTGTCGCAATTATGCTGGCAGAAAGCCGGATTAGCGCCGGATTGTTATAAAAATGATCCTGAAGTTGAGTTGTTGGTGTATACCGCGCAGGTGTTTAGTGAGGAGGATTAGGTGCTATATATTAGGTTTTGGGTGTTAGGTTTTGAAATAAGTTGCAAAAGGTTGCAAGAAGTACAAAAAGGTTATAAGAGGTTAAAAACAATTGCAAAAGTTTTAAATAAAATAAAAACGAAGGCGACATTACGGAAGGTCGCCTTCGTTTTTATTTTATTGGCTAATTTTAAATATTTTTTAGTCTATTAGTAGATTCAAGGATTTACTGCACCACTTTGAATAAATTTGGCAGCCACTTCATTCGGCGTTAAATAATTTAATGATTTTCTAGGGCGATTATTCAGCCTTTCTTGGATCGCATAAATCTCCTCATCTGTCACTTTAGAC
>JBDRJA010000135.1:0-2094 GCA_043815345.1 Patescibacteria group bacterium
ACATCTTGCTGGAATAATAGGGACAGATTTGCCATCTCAGCCGGTATCTTTGCATTGGAAGAGCAGGGGATTATGGTTTGCCAAAAAATAGTCCTCTAAATTTCGTTTTTAAGGGGGGTCTTTTTCAAAATAGGTATAATCATAAGGGGCAAGTCAAATATTCTCCATATACGTAGTATATGAGCGTTTTTTTAAATCCCACAAAGCCTTTGTTTGTAAAGGTTACAGCGTTTTAGTGAATATTTCTTCAATATTAAATATAGTTAATATTTATAAAAAATATAGTTTTTTTATAGTTTTTATTCGGAAAAAGGAGAAATATTGAGAGATATAGGAAGATGAGATTGCCGCGCCCTGATAAATCTGGGCTTACAATGACATTATACGAGATTGCCACGCACCCAAAGCGGTGCTCGCAATGACAGAGGTAGGAAGAAAAACAAAGAGAAATACAAAGGATGGATTCCCGTTTTCACGGGAATGACATAAGTGGAATGATGGGATTGCCGCGTCACTACGCTCCTCGCAATGACAGAAAGGAATAATAAAAGAGGGGGTTCGGAGGATTTTATGTTTTTTTTCAATTTTACAACGTCCTATAATATATCTTATGTATAGTAATATTATTTTTTATAATTGTCTATTGTTTTCTTTTTATTTATGTTTATTTAAGCAAAACCTAATAATAAAGTAAACCATTTCTTTTAACTTCTATTCTAATTAATAATAGTAATTTGTTCATTTTAAATACGTATGGTTGCGGTTTTCAATTATGTTTATTTAACCGGTTAAATGAAAAGCAGCAATTCCTTTTTTATTTGGGTAAATATGAGACTACCCTACTAAAATAATTTATATAGTGAAGTAAACTCTTATAATTACAATTCATCACATAAATAATGCTACAATAATCCAAGTTGCAGCTCCAGCTAGCAATCCATACATTATGGAAATTAATAAATTATTTTTAATAACTAACCCTTCTTTTCCAATTAATCCTACCGTACTCAAAACAGCAACTACATTATGAACACAGATCATATTTCCTGCAGCCCCACCAACGGCTTGCAAAGACAAAACAGGAATTACCGATAAACCAGCCTCTTTTGCTGTACTATACTGAAAAGCACTAAACATAATATCAGATACTGTATTACTACCAGCAATAAAAGCACCTGATATCCCTACCAAGGAAGCTGTTAGATACCATATTGAACCAAATAATATAGCTGCTTCTTTAGCCATTACCAGCATCATAGAATCTGTACCAGCTGCTTCACCTGAATTTATCATGATATAAGTTAGGCCTAAAGCGAAAAACAATGCTATTGCTGCTGGTGTAATAGTTTTGAAAGTAGCTCTCCATGCTTCTCCAACCTTGTTTTTTTTAAGCCCATGCATTCCAGGAATAAGTAAAGCTACAAAAATAAAAGGGAAAACTCCAGGATTATACAAAGGAGTTATTCCTCTACTTATACTTGTTCTAAAAATATTTTTCCATGCTATACTCCAAGATTTTAAAATAGGAGTTAACCCGAATATTTGTAAACGTCCTATTAGTAATATTAAAGCAATTAATACATAGGGTAGCCAAGCTTTAAAAATACTTAACTCTTGGGTTTTAGAAGTCCCCTTCTGTTCTACTTTTAGTACACCTTCCCAATCAGAGCTCCATTTATCACGAGAAGGAAAATCCCATGTTTCTTTGGGAACTAAAAAACCTTTTGAAACTGCATAAACAAAAATTGGTATAGAGATCAGAGCACCCAGAAGCGACGGAAGTTCGGGCCCAATAAAATTAGCAATTAAAACATACGGTACTGTAAATACAAGACTTGCAAATAGCGTTAACGGCCAAATTTGCAGACCTTTTCTATAAGATCCTTCTGCTATTTTAGTCATTACAGAAACAATCACCAAAGGTATAAAAAAACCAACTAAAAGATGAAGTATCGCTGTAAATCCTCCAATATCAAGGATTAATTTACTAAAATCTATACCATCAGCAGTAACCATATCTTTAATAGGAGCAAAACCACCCCAAATTGGAATACCCACCGCTCCAAAGGAAACAGGGGTACTATTTGCTATTAA